>JAJFIU010000025.1 GCA_021774695.1 Alphaproteobacteria bacterium
AATTTTTTGAGCAATTTTTCCTGAGCATCCAGTTTCGCCTGCCCTCGTTGCTGGCCACGGGATTCGCTGGACTGGCTGAATGTTGCCGGCATCCGGACTATCGTACATTCATCTGCGAAGGCGAGTGTCGCCAGCAACAAGCCAACCTGATCGGTGAAGAAAAACCGCCCGCCAGTTTTGCGGCACACATCAAAGCGGGAGTGCAGATACCCGGAAAGCGCCGCAGCAAACTTTCGGTTGGCGGCACTCTCCGCAATGGCAAAAGCGCCTGCCCCGATGTTGGACCAAAAGGCAAAATGCCCTCGTCGGTCATGCTCGGGTACAAGGGAGGAAATCATGATGCTGTCAGCCCGGTCTTGCCAAACGCTTGCCATGCTGGTTTCAACTACACCGTCGATATCGTGAATAATAACGCGGTCATAGAGCGCCAGATACTGCGGCAAATACATGTAGCGTGCGCCGGCGCAGTAACCTTTGAACATGTCCGGGGACAGACCGGAGAGAGACTGGGGGTCATGGGTAATGTTGACATGCACACCAAACCGCTCCTCAAGGTCAGCTATGCCGGGTATCTCGGGCTCAAAGCCAACAGCATGCAAATGCACCAATCCGCCAGGGTTTAAAAGGCTGAAACTCTCGAGAAAACCTTCGAAATAATTGGTAAAATAGCCAAAATCGGTTGAAAGAAGCGTGCACTCTCGGTGACCGGCGTGGCGCTGATTCCAGTAATGGTCAGCAATTTTACGCGGCGCAGGCCGGGCAAATGCTTTCATCTGGTCGAGCGCTATGACATTAAATGCGGCGCGGAAAAACTGCGTTGAATATCCGGTGTTTGATGCAGCGCCTGCGTGCAACGCAACTGCCTGCTCAAGGTCGCCGCTGACACAAGCAAGAATGCCCTGATAGTGAGCCTGCTTCGGATGGTTTACTCCCAGCGCGTTTTCGGTGACTGCAAGGCCCGCTGCCAGACTGGATACATCTTCTTCGGTAACTGAGTTTCTGAATATCTTTGCTTTAATCAACTGGTATTTCGCCTGTATCAGCATGTCGGCTGCCAAACAGCGAATATCGGTGCCGCCAGCCCCTCTCTGCAAAATGGATTCGCTGGCCTTGGCCAAATTGCCCCAATCCTGGACCGCATGCAGCAGCAACATCAGGTCAAAACAAACGTCAGAACTATTGTCCGCGCCGTCCAATATTTGATCAACATCCAATCCGCGAATAGCCAGTTGGTCATCAGCATTTAACTGACTAATCCGGTACCGCAGGCTCAGGATTGAAAGCTGGTCGTCAGCGTTAAATTCAGTCAGGATTATCTGGTTCAACCGCTCAATAGCCGGTTTTCGCCGTGGTATTTTAAAGGCCTTTTTCCAGGCAAATCCGGTGGGCCGAAAATACGTATTTGCCACATAGCGGCGGTCTAAACGCCGTGCCCGATGAGCAAGGAGAACAAAATCATATGCGTTGATTGCCCGGTCCATCGAACGGCCAAAAAAATACAGTGCCAATTTTTGTCGCAGATGCATGTAAGGCGCTATTCCTCAGGAGGCTTAAGCAGGGGTAGGCTAAAACAGACGCTATAGCTAAGGCTATAATCGGTTCTTTGCCCGGCAGCAACCGTCATGCTAAGTCGGTTTAAACGTAAGTGCGGACAACTAGCGAGAGTAAATTCCCCTTGAAAATGCTGTTTTTACATATAGGAATGCATAAAACCGGCACAACGACGCTGCAAAATACGCTCAGCGCGCATCGCTCGCTATTGGCTGAACACGGCATCAACTATCTGGACTTGGGTGCCAACCACTCGCGGCCGCTTTACTCAATGTTTGCCGAGCACCCTGAAACTTACCATGCCAATCGTCGTGCCGGGTTAAGTGATGCCAGTGAGGCCGCTGCCTATAACGCAAACAACAAAGCCCGTGTTGAGCGATTGCTGACTGCTAACAACGCGCTCGTTACCATCATTTCCGGTGAAGATCTGAGCTTGCTCAAGAAAGACGCTGTGCCGCGGCTCAAGGCATTTTTGGCCCGCTATTTCGACACCCTTCAGGTGATCGGCTATGTGCGCCCCGCCCGCGCCTTTATCAACAGCCTGTGTGTTCAGGCAGTCAAAGGCGGCGCAACTCTTGAGCATTTGGTGCAAAAGCCGCCGTCACCGGATTATCAGTGGCGCTTCAACAAATACCGTCAAACCTTCGGCAAAGATAGTGTTCGACTTAGGCTGTTTGAGCGCAGCCAATTGGCGCAAAATTGCATTGTTGCTGATTTTATCCAGATGGCAGGTTTACCCAGCGAATTATACGCGTCGCTCGATGTACAGAATGAAAATACTAGCTTGTCCCAAGCTGCTGTTGAATTTTTAAGCGAAGCTAACGCTGCGTCCCCGGTGTTTGTGGACGGCAATCTCAACCCGGCACGGCCACAAGGCTTGCTCGAGAAAGCGTCCAAAATGGCCGGGCCTGCTTTTGCATTGCCGAACGCCGTCATCGAGCAAATACTAGAAGACAAAGCCTTCGATATCAGTTGGATGGAAAAAATATTGGGCGCGCAGCTGGTTTAACTGATTTCCAGGTGTTGACATTTCCTCCAACCGCTTACGCCTTTACAAGGCTGCCTGCGCCTGCTCAGATAGGCGCCAGGATGAAACCGGGGAAGATACCATGGCCAATAAACTTGTTTCGCTGCTGTCTGCTGTCGCGCTTTTGGCGAGCACTGCGCTGCCTTCAACAACGGCTGACGATGATATTGATAACCCGGATATCGACGACCCGGCGCGTTTCGTGCGCGAGAAGTCCGGCCGGTTCGGCGGCGAGTCAATCGACTATACTACACTTGCTGGTGACACCTTTATACGCGGCAAAGACGGCGAACCCATCGCCACTTTTTTCTCAATGGCCTACATCAAGGATGATGTGGATGACCCTTCAACCCGGCCAGTGACCTTTGTGTTCAACGGTGGTCCGGGTTCTGCGTCCATGTGGCTGCATATGGGGGTGTTTGGGCCCAAGCGCATTGATGTATCGTCTGACCCCGAGGATGACGGCGCTCCGCCCTACCGCACGGTGGATAACCCGAGCACCATACTGGATGTCACTGATCTGGTTTTTATTGACCCGGTTGGCACCGGTTTTAGCCGCGCCCTGAAAAAACAAGACCCCCGCAAACATTGGGGCGTTAAAGAAGACGCCAAATCTGTCTCAGCCTTTGTTCGCCAGTGGATTGACGACAATGATCGCTGGAACAGCCCCAAATTTATCGCCGGTGAAAGCTACGGCACCGTGCGCGCAGCCATGATGGCAGACCGGCTAACCAACACCCATAACATCGGCCTGAACGGTGTTATCCTGATTTCAGCCGTGCTTGACTACCAAAACAGCCGTATTCAGGACGGCAGCATCATGAGCTATGTTTCGTTTCTGCCCACCTATGCCGCCACCGCCTGGTACCATAACAAGCTGCCGAACAAGCCCGCAAACCTGCACACATTCTTGCAGGAAGTGCGCGATTTTGCCCGCACCGATTATGCCGCCGCGCTTATTGAAGGGGGCCGCATGACCCCGGAACGCGAAGCCGCAATGATCGACCGGTTGCACGGCTATACCGGCTTGAAAAAACCTTACTTGAAAGCAAGCAACATGCGCATTCATGTGTTCCGGTTTTTCAAGGAGCTTATGCGCGATGAAGGCAAAGTGGTGGGCCGCTTAGACAGCCGCTATTTGGGAGAAGAACCCGACGCCGCCGGTGAGTTTTTCCTCGGCGACCCGTTTGCCTATGCATCAGGCAACGCCTTTACGGTGGCGATCAACCAGCATTTGAAAAACTTTATGGGCGTAAAGCTTGAAAACCGCATCTACAACACATCAGCCAGCGGCGAAAACCGCTGGCGCTGGAACTGGAATATCTGGGGTAAGCGGGTGCCCAACGGCGGCCGCATCGTCAATGTAATACCTAACCTTGGCAAAGCCATGCGCCGCAACAAGGACATGCATGTGCTGGTAACCAGCGGTTATTATGATTTTGCCACGCCGTTTTTCGGCGCAGAAAACGCCCTTGCCGAGGCCGACATTGTGCAAGACCGGGTGCATTACACCTACTATGAAGCTGGCCACATGATGTATGTGCACGAACCCTCACGGGTCCAGTTTTTGGATGATATCCGCGCCTTTATTAAGCAATATGACAAGCAGTAACTGGGACAAGTATCAGGCGCTGTAGGCGGGGGTTATGGTAGCGACCGGCTCGTATCGTTGGTCAACAGCAACCAATTTTATCGGCGGCAACTTGACTGTTATGCAGGTGCCAAAATTCAGTTTGGAATCGATCAACAGCTGACCGTCATGCAGCTCGATAAACTTATTGACCAGCGCCAGTTGCAGCGCCACACCTTCATGGCTGCGGGCAACCAGACTTTCCGATTCCCCGAACGGCGAGGTCGCCAGCGCGATATCGGCCTCTGTCAAGCCTGAGCCGGTGTCTCTGATAATCATCACTGGCCTACCATCACTTTGCTGCAACATCGTCAGCGATACTTTGCCAAATTCCGGCGTGAATTTTATCCCGTTGGACAATAGATTCAAGATCACTTGCATCAACATACGCCGGTCTGCGACCACGGTCATGTCAGCGGCGAAAGTGGCCTCGAGGTCAACCTTTTTACCTTCTGCTACAGCACGCAACATTGTAACACACTCACCCGCAAGCGCGCGCAGGTCCACCTGTTCGCATTTTAGGCGCATGTGGCCTGATCTTACTTTAGTGAAATCAAGAATATCGCTGATGTTATCGTGCAGTTGCTTGCTGCAACTATTGATCACGTCCAGATAGTCTTTATAGCGTTCCGCACCCAGTTTTCCGAAGGTCTCCGAGTGCATCATTTCACTGAAACCCATAATGGCATTAAGCGGCGTACGCAGGTCATGGCTCATATTAGCCATAAAGTCACTTTTTGCCTTATTGGCGCTTTCTGCTTGCTGCGCTGCTCGCTCCAGTTTTTCGTTCATTTGGACCAACTCTGCTTCTGCGGCCCTGCGTCGTTCAATTTCGTGTTTTAACCCGGTGAGTTCGCGCGCAGACACCACCAGGCCAAATCCCACCAGGCAGGTGCCGGGTACATAGCCAAACAGAATAAGCAATAAATGCGGTACCGAGGCCGCGCCAGCCAGCAAAACAGTAGCCGGTAGATGATGAAGGCTGTAATCCACCGACCAACTGAAAGAAAGCAACAGACAACCAAATACAATCTGAATTTGACCGGCACCCATATGGCGGCCCGACTCGCTACGAAAAATCATCGCAGCGGGCATCACCGACACAAATAGAAAAAACAAAAGTTCCGGACTTAGATGTGGCACCTAGCGTCTCCTACAACCATAGAAGACCAGCCCCCTGCATATGTGGGTGTCCCTTGTCCCTATGATAGCTCCACCGATCTTCTGCCTAACGTTTCTATTTTTTTGCAGGATCGATTTGTATATTTTTACACAACCTGTACTGAGCCTGATTCGCCTTAATGTAGTAAAATCAATCTTGATCTAAATGTCAATTTTAATCGAGTTATCCAATTTTTGTAATAAAAACAGTTAGTAACTCAATTACACTGCATCAAAATAGAACACCTATTAGTTGTATCTACAAGGCCACAATATTATACGCTTCGGTCAAAAGACAGCAAACTTACTTGGCCGATGCCATTGAAACCGCTATCACAACGGATGATATGCGCTGTTAAACTGAATGACTGACAGAAAGAACTGCGGTGCCCCAAAATACCAAGTCACTCGTTTCTATTCCTCGGGCGCTCTATATGGCACCTGTCTGGATAATTGCGCTTGGCACATCGGCCAAATCTTTTGTCGGCAACCCTGTGATTGGATCCCGAGCATTAAACACGTTGGGCCTTCACATTATGCGCGTTTTACTGGCCCGTGCGATTACCTGGTTTCGCTGGATATTATTAACACCGCTTGCTGATCAACAGGTGCGGCGCGCGCTGCACAAAGACGGGTTTGTCGTTATTCCCGACTTTATCACTGAAGAAGAAATCAATACGATCCGCAGCGAGATAAAAGCACACACAGGCGAAACCCGCCAGATGTTGCAGGGCAACACAGCGACCCAACGTATTTTGCTGGACATGGCTGCGCTGGACGGTAAACCCCAGTTAACCGCGCTGTGTGGTAGCAAACGTTTTTTGCGCCCGTTAAAATATGCCTCTGCCAAGCTGTCGCCGCCGCTGCTGTACGTGCAACGCATCAGAAACGGCATTCGCGAAGCCGGCGCTGACCCGCAAAAAACCATGCACGCCGACACCTTTCACCCCACCATGAAGGCTTGGCTGTTTCTGGAGGATGTAACCCCAGCGAAAGGCCCGTTCACCTATGTAAAGGGCTCGCATAAACTAACCGCTGCACGGTTGGCCTGGGAGTATAGGCGGTCACGCACCGCCGCGGAAAAACCCGATGGATACTCGGAAAAAGGATCGTTTCGGGCATCCCCCGATGATCTGAAAGCGATGGGTTTGCCCGAGCCTGAAGGCGCGTGCGCAAGAGCGGGCACGCTTGTTATTGCCAACACGAACGGCTTTCACGGGCGCGGTCAGGCGGAAGACAATCAATCCCGGCTTGAGGTATGGGCCTATGCGCGACCCAGCCCGTTTAACCCCTTGCCCGGTTTGCCGTTTGGGCTCGTGGGCAAACTCCAATCCAAAGTTTTGAAAGCCTACTGGCGCAGAAAAGACAGTATCGCCACGGCCCGCAACAGCCGTGCGAGCTGGCACCTGATCGATGCCTCAGAGATGACTGATATTGATTAATTGCAGCTGCTATTTGCTAAGCCATTATGCCAGCACAATTTAGTTTGAAAATCTTTTGAAACCGTTATGCTGTGCGCAAACCAAAGCAACTGATGAGAGACAACCCTATGGCACACCCGGAACTTGCCGCCGTTATATTAGCCGCTGGCCAGGGCACGCGCATGAAATCGGCGCTGCATAAGGTGTTACACCCGGTTGGCGGCAAAGCACTGGTAAGCCATTTGCTTGATACGGTTGCTACGCTAAAGCCAGCTAAAACTGTGTTGGTTGTGGGCGACAATGCCGAACAGCTCACCAGCGCCATCCAAGGCGTTGACTTTGCGGTGCAAGACAAACAGCTTGGCACCGGTCACGCGGTCCAGTGCGCCATGCCAGCACTTGATGGCTTTGACGGTGACATACTGGTTTTATACGGCGATGTGCCGTTTGTGGCGGCCGATGTCATGCAATCGATGCTCGACACTATGCGCGCCGCCGCTAACTGTGGTCTGGTCGTCCTCGGGTTTCGTGCAAATGACCCGGCAGCCTATGGCCGGTTGATAGTGGGCGCTGATGGTTCGTTGGAGCGTATCGTCGAATATAAAGATGCCAGTGCCGCCGAGCGAGCGGTCAATTTCTGCAATTCCGGCATAATGCTGATATCGGGCGGTCACGCTGCCACTTGGCTCAAGGCGCTATCATGCGACAATGCAGCAGGCGAATACTACTTGACTGACTTGGTGGCGATTGCCCGCGCTGCGGGCGCTAAAGTAGCCCATGTTGAAACCGAAGAACCTGATCTTATCGGCGTTAACAGCCGCAGCGAACTGGCAGCCGCCGAAGCAGCGTTTCAAACCCGCGCCCGCGAGAACGCCATGGCTGGCGGCGTTACGCTGGTAGCCCCCGAAACCGTATTTTTCAGCCATGATACCGAACTGGCATCCGATGTAACCATAGAGCCCAACGTGGTATTCGGCCCGGGTGTGAAAGTAGAAACCGGCGTGACCATCAAGGCTTTCTCGCACTTGGAAGGCGCAATCGTGCGCCGCGGTGCCAGCATTGGACCCTTTGCAAGGTTGCGCCCTGCCGCTGATATCGGCGAAGGCGCGAAAATCGGCAATTTTGTTGAAATTAAAAAGTCCCGGTTGGCGGCAGGCGTTAAAGTCAGCCACCTGTCTTATATCGGCGACACCACTATCGGCAAAGATGCTAACATCGGCGCAGGCACCATCACCTGCAACTATGACGGCTTCCTGAAATACAACACCCACATCGGTGCTGGCGCCTTCATCGGGTCAAACTCGTCGCTGGTTGCACCGGTCAATATCGGGGACGGTGCGATCGTAGGTGCAGGCAGCGTTATGACCAAAGATGTGGCCGACGATGCACTGGGTGTTTCGCGTGCTAAACAGCATGACATCAAAGGCTATGCCGCTAAGTTTCGCGCCAAAAAGCAGGCCGAAAAGAACGCCTCCAAATCAAAGAAAGAGGGCTAGCCCATGTGTGGCATTGTAGGAATACTTGGGCTAACCGCAGCTGTCCCTCGCTTGATGGACAGCTTGAAGCGGTTGGAATACCGCGGTTACGATTCTGCAGGCGTTGCGACTGTCTCTAACGTCGAACTTGGCCGCAGGCGTGCGCCCGGTAAGCTTTCTGCGCTGGCTGACGTACTGGCTGCAACGCCGCTGGAAGGCAACAGTGGTATCGGCCACACCCGCTGGGCCACCCACGGCGAACCCACGATCAACAATGCCCATCCACATATGACAGACCGCGTCGCCATCGTACACAATGGCATCATTGAAAATTTCAAAGCGCTCAAGGACGAATTGACGGCTACCGGCGTCAGCTTCGAAGGGGATACCGACACGGAAGTGGTGGCGCAGCTGATGACAAGCTACCTGAACGATGGCAGCTCGCCGCGCGATGCCTTTAGCCAAACTCTGTCGCGGCTACAGGGAGCCTTTGCCCTGTGTGTACTGATCAAAGGCGAAGACAACCTGATGTTCGGAGCGCGCGAAGGCAGCCCTTTGGTTGTGGGCCTTGGTGACGGCGAAAATTATCTGGGGTCAGACGCGATGGCGCTGGCCGGTCTTTCAAACCAACTGATTTACCTTGAAGAAGGTGACTGGGTTGAACTGACCCGCAACCAGTTTCAAATATACCGCGCAGACAATAGCCCGGTAGACCGCGATGTTAGCTTCAGTCAGGTGGCAGCGACGATGATCGACAAGGGCAATCACCGCCACTTTATGCAAAAAGAAATATACGAGCAGCCAACTGTGGTGGCGCAAGCTTTGGGGCGCTATCTGGACCCGATCAATGGTTGTGTGAAACTGCCCGACATATCGTTTGATCTGGCGGCAGTACCCAAAATTACATTGGTGGCGTGCGGCACCAGCTTTTATGCAGCCCAAGTGGCGCGTTATTGGATTGAGCAAATTGCCCGCGTGCCGGTTGATGTGGATATCGCCAGCGAATTTCGCTACCGTGATCCTGTATACACAGACGGCGGGCTTGCGATCTTTATCTCACAATCCGGCGAAACCATGGACACGCTATCTGCGCTCAGGCACGCCAAAGCCGCCGGTCAGCATATTGCCTCCATCGTCAATGTTCTTGGCTCTACCATGGCGCGCGAGAGCGACCTTGTGATGCCAATACACGCGGGCCCTGAAGTCGGGGTTGCCAGCACCAAGGCCTTCACCTGCCAGCTTGCAGTTTTGGCCGCCTTCACCGTGCAACTGGCTTCAGCCAATGGTGCAATCAATGAAACGCAAGTTGCCAATTACGTGGCGGAGTTGGAACATGCCCCTGCTCTAATGGCAAAAATTCTGAGTGCCGACGCGCAAATCGAAGCTATTGCGCAGGATATCGCGGGCGCACGCGACATTTTGTTCGTCGGTCGCGGCATCTATTACCCCATTGCCATGGAAGGCGCGCTCAAGCTGAAAGAAATCAGCTATATCCATGCTGAAGGTTACGCGGCTGGCGAATTGAAGCACGGCCCTATCGCATTGATCGACGACAATGTACCGGTGATTGGCATCGCACCCAAAGGGGTCTTGAGCGAAAAAACCGTTTCCAACCTTCAGGAAATTATGGCGCGCAAAGGCAAGGTTGTTCTGTTTTCAGACGACGAGACACCGCCAGCTGGCATGTATGCCCATGTGTCGATGCCTTCAGCGGGCGATTTGATCAGCCCTATTCTCTACGCCCTGCCAGTGCAATTGCTGGCTTATTATGCTGCGGTTGAAAAAGGCACAGATGTGGACATGCCTCGCAATCTGGCCAAATCCGTTACCGTAGAGTGAAATCATGAAACACAACATCACCGCCTTGTTTATCATTGTCGGCCTGATAAACTTCGTGCCGTTGATGGGAATTTTGAGCGATGACATCCTGGCATCGCTTTATGCGGTTGAAATTACGTCACCCGACATGTCGCTACTGCTGCGGCACCGCGCTGCTTTGTTCGGCATTGTGGGCAGCTACATTTTGGTCGCCGCCTTCCGGCCCAACCACCGACCGGTTGCCACAATCATGGCATTCGCCAGTATGCTGAGTTTTCTGGCGCTTTATCTAATGATTGGCCCTCAAAACAACAAATTCGTGAGTGTTTTTCGCATCGATGTAGTCGCAGTTTTTTTACTAATTTCAGCTGTTATTCTTAGCCGTAAAAATCGTACTCCATAAAATTAGGCACACTTTTTGCGAGGCACTATGTGGAGTGCTGCTGCACGCCCATGAAAGAACAAAGAAAGACCAATAAGATGCAAAAGAAGCATAAGATCCGGCTGATTTGGCCGTTCAACATGCATGCAAAAAAAAACCCGGAGCTATTTCCCATCGGACTTGGATTTTTATTGGACAATATCAATAAAGAAGTTTTCGACGCGGACCTGCTCGATTGCTCAATCCGTGAACTGCACCCGGAAAGCGAGGCGTTTGAAAACGCGATTGCATCACAGAATACACATCTTTTCGGCATTTCGTGGTGGAGTAACAACACGCCAATGGTGGAAAAAACCATCGAAGCGATTAAACGGATCAAACCCGACGCGCTGATCGCAGTCGGTGGACCACACCCGAGTGCCTACGGCAAGGAACTGATGTTTTCAAAAACCGCTGATTTCGTTTTTTATGGTGAAGCCGAAATAGGCTTTGTAAAACTTCTAGAAGTATTGCAAAGCAACGGATTTACCCGCCCAGAGGCCAACGAACTCGCGTTAATCGAGGGCTTGTTCTACATAGATGAAAAAAACACGCTTAGAAAGAACCCGCAATCGCTTGAGAAGGACTTGGATAAGCTCGGGACGCTCGACTATTCCTATCTGGCGCTATCAAAGTATCAGGAAAAGGGTTATTCCTACGGCGGCAAGGTGGTTCACTCGAATCAGTTGACCGCCCCCATGGTCGCCACCCGCGGTTGTCCCTACAAATGCAATTTCTGTGCAGCGCCTGCTATGAACGGCCGCCAGCTCAGACGGCATTCGGTTGGGTATATACTTAAGGAAATCCAAAGCCTTTATTATAATCACGACGTGCGTCATATCGCCTTTGTCGATGATAATTTTACATTGAACACTAAATGGGCGCTCAAGGTTTGTGAAGCCATCGCAGAGTTGGAACTGGATGACTTGATCATCAGCACGCCCAACGGCATCCGCCTGACCAGGATGAACCCCGAACTGGCCCGTGCCATGCGGAGGGCGGGATGGCGTGAGCTTGTGCTTGCTCCAGAAACCGGCTCTCCTAAAACGATTCTGGAGATGGATAAGGATCTGGACCTCTCAGTGGTGCCAGGCGTAGTGGACATGCTGCACGAGGCTGATTTGAAAGTGGCTGCCTTCTTTATCATCGGCTACCCGAGCGAGACGACGGAAGATTTGCATTTAACGGAAAAATTTATTCACGAGAACGCGTTCGACGAAATTTATCTGCACATCTTCCAGCCCTTACCGGGAACACCGATTTTCGACCGCTTGGTCAAAAGCGGAGATATTGACCGTTCATTCGTGCCGGGCAGCTACCAGCAGGTCACGTTCAAGCCACGCAACTTGTCCAAAGATGAAGTTCAAACCACCTATAACCGCATCGCATATGACTTTCAGAAACGCAAAGGTCGCGACCCAGGGGCGAAGACAAAAGCTGTCGTGCGCCAAGGCGAACGGCAGCTGTATGGTGATGAAACATATAGCTGACTCTCACTGATCGAAACGTAACGGCGAGGTCATCAAGAACCGCCACGAATTGCTGGTGACCGGACTGGGCTGTCACTTCTTAGTGCTTGGGTCCAAATGCGGGGTACGGCTACGCGCACACATCTTGCGACAACAAGGCCGCCGCCATTGCCAATTTTAACCGAGCTTCAAACCTAAAACTCAGGACAACCACTCCAGGTATTTTCGTTCGCCCGCCGGTGTAAAACTAACCGCTCGTGAGTTTTTATCTGGCTGTGCCCATCCGTTTGCCAAAATCTGAGACAAAATTGCTTGCCCCAATCTTCCAGCCAAATGCGGCCGCCTCATACTCCAGTCCAAACACAGTTTGGTAAATGGCCGCCGACTAACACCCATGCCGTCCACATCAACTCCAATGGCATGCAGTGCGGTTCGCCCTTCGCACGTCACCTTTAAACTGTCAGATGTCTGGTCCAGCCACCCGTTGCTAACCATTTTATCCAGCATTCGCACTGCCATCTCACCTGCCAAATGGTCATAACAACGGCGGGCCTTTCGCAGGGCAGGATCTTTGGGCCCGGTTCGCGTTCGAACTCCGCTGCGTTTTGCCGCCACACCCATCAAAACCTCGAGTGCTTCTGCAACATCTTCACCGCTAAGCCGGAAATAATGATGGCGTCCCTGCACCTCACGTACCAGCAAATCTCCGTCGGCGAGTTTTGCCAGATGCGTGCTTGCGGTTTGCCGTGTAACGCCCGCCTGCGAGGCAAGTTCGCTAGCTGTCAAAGCTCGACCGTCCATCAACGCTGTCAACATATTAGCGCGGGCCGGGTCACCAATAAGCGACGCAATTTCAGAAATATTAGGGCCATCCTTCATAGTTCGATCTTAACCGAAGCATGTCCAGCAGGCAAGCAGCTATGGTGATCAAAATTCGAATTAAGGAGCAACAAAATGCCTGCCAAACATATCCATCTAACCAAGATGATAGCTATCCTTTCCGGCCTTGCAGCCAGCACGTCAACACTCGCCGCTCAAGCGGATGAAAATTACACTACCTATACACTGAGCGAGACAGGCCAGCCCAGCCTTCATCTATCCCGCTCACGTCCGCGAGATTACTGTGCAGGCAGCAAGGGCTCAACTTTATACGTTCACGGTGCCACGTTTCCGTCCGATCTGTCTTTGCGCTTTAAACTGGACGGCACTTCATGGGCCGACACCCTAGGTGACGCCTGTTTCACTGTATGGGGACTGGACTTTGCCGGATACGGAAAATCAGAACGATATAGCGATACAAACCGACCACTTGACGTAGACCCTATCCCGGGCCGGGTAGAAGAAGCGGCGAAGCAGATTAAGCGAGCGATTGTTCAAATAAGAAAACGGGACGGTGTCAATTCTGTCTCCATCATTGCACACTCATGGGGTACGCTTGCGGCAGGCTATTTTACTGAACATAATCCAGAGCTGGTTAACCGTCTGGTTTTATTTGGGCCTGTAGGAAAGCGCCGTGAGCCCGCCAGCAACCATTTACTTTCACCGACTAAGCGCGTGACGCTGGAGGACCAATTACTGCGTTTCAGGAGCGAAACTCCGGCAAATCTGGAACCGGCGTTAGACTTGGACCATTTTAAAATCTGGGGCCAAGCTTACCTCGCCAGCGACCCGGAAAGTTCATCCCACACCCCAGCAGCCGTCACCGTGCCAAACGGGCCTGCTGCCGACGTCTTGGCCGCCTGGTCTGGCTCTTTTCCCTATAATCCTGAGCTCATAAGAGTTTCAACGCTTATTGTGCGCGGCGAATGGGATACTGTTACCACCGATAAAGACGCGCTATGGCTTTTCAACAGCCTTACCAACGCCCCGTATAAGCGTGATATAAAACTCAGTGCTGGCGGGCATGTTATGCATTTGGAACGAAACCGTCACGCGCTACACGCGGTAACACGCGATTTCTTATTGGAGACACAAAACCATGACTGAAAACCATCCCATTGCCGTCATTTTTGAGGTTTCGATCAAGGCCACGCATAAAGACCAATATCTGGACATTGCTCAAGCACTGAGGTCAGACCTTGAAAAAATTGATGGTTTCGTTTCGATAGAACGGTTTCAAAGCCTTGAAGATGACGAGAAGCTATTGTCGCTTTCTTTCTGGCGCGACGCAGCAGCGGTTAAAGCATGGCGAGAGCATAGCGCGCACCAAGACGCGCAAAATCGAGGAAAACGGGAAATTTTTAGCGACTACCACATCCACGTCGCCGAAGTGGTGCGCAGCTACGGCATGAACGACAGGTAGCCGCGAGAACGTCAAGAACCACTATAAAAAATTGGTAAACATAGTGCGCCGCTATTCCTCGGTGCTTGCACCCAAATGTGGGTGCGGCTGCGCACACACATCTTACGGCACCAAGACCGCCGCTATTGGCAATTTTAACCGGGCTTCGGAGTTAAACCCCGGCAACGCCAACGCTGCGCGCGAGCTTGAGAGAATGAACAATATTGGATTAATTAAACACGACCGCCTGTCACAAAATCTAACCCTGCCATCACGAAACTGTTGTTTGACTTGATCGGCCTCATATCGTCTTGATTGGCCCGTTCTCCAAAGCAATTTATTGATTTGAGGCGCACGACAGCGTAGCTAAATAAGATAATAATCCAGCGCAACGAACCGTGGTTTCGTTCGCAAGCCGGAGACTACAGTATATGGCGCAAGATGCCAGCACGCCTGCGGAGGCCAAAACGCCCGAAAAACCTTGTGCGTCCACTATTGATGCGCCGTTCACCGAAGGCTCGGTTTTCAAACATGTGATTGTCATGACCCTTACCGGTGCTGTCGGTTTGCTGTCGGTGTTTGCGGTCGATTTGCTGGATATGTATTTCCTGACCATGCTGGACGAGGCCGAAATCGCCGCGTCGGTCGGATTTGCCGGCACCATCCTGTTTTTTACAGCGTCCATTTGTATCGGGCTTGCTATTGCAACAGGTGCCACCACCGCGCGTGCCGTTGGCACCCGCGACCGGGCCAAAACCGGGTTGGTTTTAACCAATGCACTTATATTTACCTTTATCGTGGCAACCATTGTTGTGCTGCTGTTTTATCCGATGCTGCCCGATGTTTTAACCATGCTGGGCGCCAAGGGCATGACCCACGAATATGCGTTGGTTTATATGCATATATTGCTGCCAACCCTGCCCTTAATGGCCATGGGCATGGCCGCAGGCGGCATTTTACGTGCCCTGGGTGATGCCCGCCGCGCCATGATGGTGATGATCTCAGCGGCCGTCGTGAACGGCATTCTGGATCCAATATTAATCTTCGGGCTGGATCTGGGCCTGGAGGGCGCCGCCTATGCATCCGCGGCAGCGCGGATAGCGATGATGGGCGCGGGCTTCTTCGCCATTTTCAAGGTACACGGCCTGCACAGCCGATGGTCGATGACTGATTTTCTTGCCACACTTCGACCTCTTATGAAAATAGCGGGTCCGGCCACCATTACCAATGTTGCGACGCCTATCGGCAATGCCTATGTCATTACCGTAATCGCCCAATACGGCGACAGCGTCATTGCCGGCAACACCATCGTTGCCCGTATTACACCAGTTGCGTTTGCGCTGTTCTTCTCCATGTCGGGGTCTATTGGTCCGATCATTGGCCAAAATCTGGGCGCACACAAGTATGACCGTGTGCATGAAACTGTTGCCAGTTCGCTTCGCTTCATCGCGGGCTACACGGCGGTTCTATGGGCGGTTTTTGTTCTTAGCCAGGATATAATTATCGACGCCTTCAGTGCATCCGATGAAGCTGCCCGCATGATCAGAGTGTTCTGCATTTGGGTAGTGCCTCTGACAGCATTTTTAGGTGCGCTTTTTGTGGCTAACGCAGCCTTTAACAATTTGGGTCACCCCATGCGAGCGACCTTCTTCAATGTCAGCAAAGCCACCATTGGTACGGTGCCATTCGCTTATTTTGGCGCGGTTTATTATGGGCCAGAAGGCGCTTTGGTCGCTCAGGCTATTGGGTCAATGGTTGTGGCTGTAGCAGCCGTTTATGTGTGTTTCGCCACTATCCGAGCGGTTGCGGCGGCAGCTGATAGTGTCGCTGACTGCGATATTGTTGACCATCTGGGCGACGACCCAGCGCCCCAGACACCGCTAATGCCCTATTCATCGGCGCGCGCATTTCACGCGCAAGCTGGCTCCGACACTAAAAAGTGATCGGTTAAAACCGGTTACCAGGACTTGCAGGATTAACGCTAGTTATTACGCGGCGTTACCGTCACCCGTATTTTTGTGCTGCGATTACTGCGTTCAACAATCACAACGGCAACACGGGTAGGTTTGTCATAAACAAGCGTCGTGTCGTCAGCCTGAAACTCGCTGATCAGTCCCCAACCTTCGCCAGGCATATTGTCTTTGAAAAACTTCACCACCAACTCGCTGTCTGTCTTCAAATTGCCGAGAATTTTGCCAAACGTATTTTCACCAGCACCAAGAATAATCGAATTTTTTTCATCGAAAGCCAAACCGTCTGGAAACCGAATATCGCCGATTGCGTCACCCAACTCCAACAACAGCTCTTTGGGAGGCTCAACCCCGGTGGCACCGTATCCAGAAACAGCATCAGCGGCGGGCGTTGAACTGTTTGCAAAACTTTCGCATCCGGTCAAAAGCAAGGCTGTGCCTGCTAAAACTATGGTTGCTTTCCTCATGATGTCACTCCCCAACTGATAAATACGGTTATTCTTGCGGTTTTATTGCCCGATATTTCACCGTATTTTTCCCATATCTTGTACGTGATGTCCAGAATCCTCATGATATTGTGATAAAATTATTGGACAGCCTCGAAATGGGGGCAAAAACAGTGTCTCAATCCTGTCAGGGGAACTTTCGGGATGCCAGCGAGTGATTTTCCAACTAAACTGGCTAAAATCGAAATACCAACTCGGCCCAACTCGGCAACGAAAGACACAGAAAACTCCATGAAACGCGCTATTATCGACCTTCATCTGGACCCGCGAGTTTACACCATCAGCAATTTCTTTTCGTCGATGGAGTGCAAAGCCGTAATCGCACGGGCAAAAAGCCAGAATATGGATCGTGCTAAAGTATCTGGATCTGAGAAAGGTATTGTAACAAACGCGCGTACCAACGATGTATGCTGGATAGACCATAATTTTGATGTGGCCTTTTCTCGCATCGGTCGTCGTATTGCAGGGCTGGTAGGCATGCCGCTATCGCATGCAGAAAGTTTTCAGGTTATTCGCTATAGCCCCGGTGCCGAATATAAAGGCCATTTCGACGCGTTTGACCCGACAACAGAAAGCGGCAAGCGCAATTGGGGCAAAGGCGGCCAACGTTTGATCACCGCACTGGGTTACCTGAACAATGTGGAAGAAGGCGGCGAAACACGTTTTAACAAACTGGATATGTCGGTTGCGCCAGAAACTGGAAAATTACTGGTGTTTCATAACTGCGAAGCGGGTACAATTCGCAAGCATCCATTGTCTCTGCATGCGGGGTGCCCGGTAATAAAAGGCGAAAAATGGGCCTTTAACTTGTGGTTCCGGGCGCGCAGCCGCGACGAAAAAAGCCAGCCCCCAACCAAAGCCGAATTGGCACAATTTGCAAAAAAATAATCTTGTCGCCGCCGGACCTCAACAATGGTTAGGTACAACCCAATCCTGCGATTGACACTACGTGGCGCAGTTTTTACTGTATCGTTTGGATTTTAAGGAACGATTGAGTTTTTAGGGATGATGCCTTCATCCGACAAGTAGTTGAAGAAGGTGAAATCTTAACGCGCGACAGCCTCACCGCGCTGGATAGCTAATTAGAAAGATCAGCATGCACCCTCCGATTAAAAAGATCGTATTACCCGTTGCCGGGCTTGGCACTCGCTTTTTGCCCGCCACCAAGGCGATCCCAAAGGAAATGTTGCCGGTATTGGACAAGCCGCTGATCCAGTATGCAGTGGAAGAAGCGCTGGAAGCCGGGATTGAAGACATTATTCTGGTCACCGGTCGCAACAAACAGGTGATGGAAGACCATTTTGACCATGCGTACGAGCTGGAAAAAATTCTGCAGGAAAAAGGCAAAGAAGATGCGCTTGAAATCGCGCGCTCCATGCTGCTCGAGGAAGGCCGAATTTCCTATGTGCGTCAAATGCGGCCGCTGGGGCTGGGGCATGCCATATGGTGCGCTCGTAAACTGGTGAACGAGCATCCCTTTGCCGTTGCGCTGCCTGACGACCTGATCAAAGGCAAACCCGGCGCTCTCAAACAAATGGTCGAGGCCTATAATGAGCTGGGCGGTAATATGGTGGCGACCATGAATGTTGCGCGGGAAGATACCTCCAAATACGGCGTGATTACGCCCGGCGCACATTCGGGTAACCGTATCGCGGTGGAAGGCCTGGTCGAAAAGCCGCACCCGGATGACGCGCCGTCTACGCAGGCCGTCGTTGGGCGCTATATATTACAGCCTGAGGTGATGGACCATTTGAACAAAAAAGCTGTGGGGGCTGGCGGTGAAATTCAACTAACGGACGCCATGGCAAAACTGATTGGATCGCAGCCTTTCCATGCCATCGAATTTGAAGGGCAACGCTTCGACTGTGGCAGTAAAATCGGCTGGCTTATGGCGAACTTGTCATTTGCCGCTGAAGACCCGGCAATGGCTGACCAAATTCGGCAACTCATTAAATTTAGGTGATTTCAGCCTTTAAAAACTTGTTCTCGATGGAATTCCAAGAATTTTGGATGGGGACGACAATTCGAATCTATTGGTAAAATCAGTTTACCCGACAAATTAAGTATCCCTTCGACTTGTTGAGGTAATCCCTTTTTGACCTTCATTATCGTGTAATCTTCGTCAATAGATATAAGTCCACGATCAAACATCCAATGCATGGTGCTTGAGAGCGCAATGCCATTGCCAACAAAATCGGGGCCATTATTTGCAACAGGCCTTATGTGAGCTGCCTGTACTTCGGGACGTCCGCCGCCATTTATCAATTTCAAGCCCGTCATCGCGCATGTCATATCATAGGCGTTTCTTACAACGTGCCTAAATGCAGCATCACGAAACGGGCGCTTAGTGAGGCTTTCGATAATTGGCCGCTCGTAGGGTGCCTGATCGTTCTCACTAAACCCTTTCACCGCAGCGACAGTGTTTTGAACTTTGTTTGACTGACCATAGTAAGCATCCTCTCCAATCATCGCCAATTCAAATCCCGCACTCATTATTGCTTCGTACTCGCGCTCTGGAATATTTCTAACGGATCTGCCAAAAGCCCCTTTATTTGTGCTCCCATCCACTTTCATGAGGCTACTTTCATAATAACCATGCTCTTCCTTGAAAGAGACCGGATGGTCAAACTCTAGATACTCTTCCATGTAAGCGTAAAAATGGTTATCTGCGTTTTGATCACGTTGAATTTTACTGACCTTCGCCACCGCAAAATATGCTTGTCGGCCGCCCGTTTTGTTTAACACTGTCGACAGTCTGCGTGGCTCATAGTAGACAATCCAATCGCCAACACACTTCTCAATCTGGTTTAAATACGTACGCGGAAAATGGTAGCGATGCGGGTTCAGGTCATCGTACTTTGACTGTGGTTTTGTAGTAAGAACAGCCTTCACCATTTCAACATCCCGCTACCCGTCTTTTTCACGGTTGAAATCGTCTTCTATACGAACGATGTCGTCTTCACCCAGGTAGGAGCCAGACTGAACTTCGATCAGCTTCAACTCGATTTTACCGGGGTTCATCAACCGGTGAATTGCGCCCAGCGGCAGGTAAACCGACTCGTTTTCGCTGAGCAGCAGCTCTTCGTCGTCGCGTGTAACAACGGCAGAGCCTTCAACAATCACCCAATGTTCCGCCCGGTGATGATGTTTTTGCAAAGACAGTCGCTTGCCGGGGTACACGACAATTTCCTTAACCTGATAGCGCTCACCCTCGCCGATACCACGGTAATTGCCCCAGGGTCGGTAAACGGTGGTGTGAAAATCTGCTTCAATCCGCTTTTCGCGCTTCAGGCGGTCAACAATCTGTTTGATGTCTTGATCGCGACCTTTGGGCGTCACCAATACGGCGTCGTCGGTTGAAACCACTATCAGGTCCTCAACCCCTATCAGCGTCACTAGCTTGTTGTCAGCATGCACAAAACAGTTATTGCTGTCCTCCAGCATAACGTCCCCGTTGGTGACATTGCCGTTTTGGTCCGCTTGCTGCACGTCAGCGAGCGCCGAAAAACTACCAACGTCTGACCAGCCAAATTCGGCAGGCACTACAGCCGCCTTGTCGGTTTTTTCCATAATGGCATAATCAACCGAGTCAGCGGGAACTTTGGAAAAGGCTGCTTTTTCCATCCGAAGGAAATTCAAATCTAACGTCACTGTCGCCAGCGCCTCGCGGCAGCCGGACAGCATCTCTGGCTGCAGCCGCGCAAATTCTTCCAAGATTACCGAAGCTTTCATCAAAAACATGCCGCTGTTCCAGCTATAGCCGCCAGATTCCAGATACTGTACTGCCGTCTCGCTGTCAGGTTTTTCTCGAAAGCCATCGATATGGAAGGCACCCTCCACACCAGCCAGCGGTTCGCCAGCTTTGAGGTAGCCGTAACCAGTGTCGGGGCGCGTCGGGGTCATACCAAAGCAGCACAATGAGCCCGCTGCTGCGGCCTCAGCTGCAACAGCGGTGGCCTTGTGAAAACCCGGCATATCTAAAATCACATGGTCAGACGGTAGATACAAAAGCAACTGGTCGGGATCAGCCTTAGCAGCCATTAATGCTGCAACCGCAAAGGCCGGTGCGGTGTTGCGTCCAACCGGTTCCAGTATCAAGGCATCCAGCGCGATACCGGCTTTATCGGCTTGTTCGTTAACAATGAAGCGGTGATGTTCGTTTGCAACAACCACAGCGGGTTCAAAACCATAGCTTGTCCCCGCCCGTTCCAATGTTTGGGTAAACAGGCTTTTACTGCCCAACATCGGCAGGAATTGTTTGGGATATTTTGCTCGGGATAGTGGCCACAAGCGCGACCCGGAGCCACCAGACAATATGACAGGTTTAATTTTATGTTTCATGTGTGTCAGTCCCTACCCCAACCGTAACTGCCAAGTAAAACGCGGCGTATATTTTATTTCACGGCGGCGATATAAATGACAGCAGTTCTTGATGTTTTATCCAGGGAATTTGTTCTTGTTTGCTTCCTGCATCATCCCGTTCATCCCCTACATAGACCAAATAGCCCGCATGGGCCGCGGCCAAAACCCGCAGTCCCCAATGCATCCCTGGGGTAATTACAACTTCGGATATACCGTTATTTTGTTTGCTGACTTCCGCCTTCAAACTGATGCCCTCGCTGGCAAGCCACTTTGACAGTGGCACACTATTGTCAAACGATGTGGTCAACAAATTAGGATAGACAAAGCCTTGGGCCGCTGTACCTGAGCGAACAATGGACTTGGCCGCAAGATCAGCCATCACCTGGTCTATATCGGCGACAAAACGCAAATTCATGAGGTCATCTGGGCGGCGTTCAAGAAAAATCATCCGGCCAAGCAGCTGCATGGCCGCAGTTCTGTTCTGATCACCCTGTGCCTGCTTCACATGAAATTCAAGCGACCGGCGATCACGGGATGAAAGTGTCGCCGCAAACGCAAGCGGTTCATCTTGCTTTAGCGGTCGCAAGCGCAGGCTGCCCACCATGCCGATGCGCCGATCTTCAGTTTGGCGTTGAACGGTTACCAAGCTCCAGAAAGCACGCGTAGGCGGATCGACGTATAATCGTTGGGGTGCCACTGTTCCGATAGGGTCTGCAAACAGCTTAAACTGGCGATTTGCCGGTGAATTTTCAATTTCACGACCAAAAATCGTAAAATAACGGACAACAACTTTCACTGAATTGCGCTCGGTTGTCGGGCTAGATGTGTTAACCGTCAGCTCAATCACCGTTGCATGTTGCGACCTGCCCACAAACGACAACAAGGACAGAGACCTACGAGTCAAAACACGCTTTTGAGTTAGGGCAAAATCAAGCAATCGCAAGCGGCACAACAGCAATGCAACGCGGGATATTTTTACAAACCCTGCCTCTTTCAATCGCCTTGAACTTCCTGACTGGAGCAAGCTGCTACTCTTAATCGTGGCGGTCACCAGCGCTCTCGCAGCGCTTCAAAAAACAGACGTGAAATAGCCACTGGACGGTGCCCTTCTGCCCATTGGTACAGGGCGGTTTCCGTGGCAGGATTTTCACTTGCTTCCAGTGCGCGGCTAACTGCAATCGCCAAACTGTCCCGGTCAGATGGGTTAAACCCGATAACACCAGCATTAGCACCAGACATGGCTGGCACCAAAATGTCAGGCACCACACACGGCCTGCCAAAAGTTGCAGCTGTTGCAGCGACGCCAGAGTTTAAACCCACATCATAGGGGCACAATACAGCGTCAGCGGCCCGGAACAGCCGCTGCACTGCCTGATCATCAATATGATGCTCAATCAGCAGGACACGTGGCTTGTCAGCAACAAGCCGGTAGATGTCTTCCATATAAGCTGGGTCTCCGGGTCTTCCGGCAATGAGAACCCTCAGACGACAGTTGATTTTGGTCTCCAGGTCGTCGAGTTCTTCCAGAAACTGCCGCGTACCTTTGTGCGGGCCCAATGACCCGAACAGCAAGACGGTTTTATCCTCCGGGGCTATGCCAAGGTCAAAACGCGATTGTTCGGCCGATATATAGTCGCCGTACACACCGAAATAAGAAGGATGAGGCACCATAAATGTTTTGGTGCTGTTGAGCTCGTAATAGCGACCACACAATTCAACCGTCGCTGGGTTCATGATGTGAATGAAATCCGCCCGCGCACCCAGTCCTGCCCGCAGCTCAATCTCTTCCTCTGGAAACGCGGCGCTATGAGAAATCAGGTTATGGACGGTCCAGATAATTTTTATGCCGGTTTGTCGGTGCCGGTCAACGACTTCGAAAAAGCCCTGAACTGCACTTGCAGCTTCCTTTCTGGTCCTACATCCGGCAAAAACGCGGTGAACCCAATGATAATGAACACCAAGCGGCGCATTAACCGGCGGCGGCGCGGCCTCGGCATGATCTTTAAGCGAGAAGCAGGCAAAGCTATGCTCGTAGGCGCTGGCATACAGCATTTGCTGGTACGGATTATGCTGAACTGGCGGGTGGTAGGCAAGCAGATGTGCCTCTTCCAAATCACCACCGCGCGCGAAAAGCGATAGTTTAGCGTCGACACATGCTTCGGCAAAACTGCGTTCCGTATCGGCTATCGCAATATCTGGATGTGGCCGATTGGCCATAATTATCCCTCTCTGTGCAAAAGCATACAATCGGTGCTTTCAAATCCCAATGTCATTTAATATAAAGACGCGGGTACCGTTACCAGCCTTATTTTGCGAGGACATCCATGCAAATTGACAAACTATCCCTGCCGGGCGCCTTTGTTTTGACGCCAAAACGATTTGGGGACGACCGTGGATTTTTCTCGGAAACATACAATCAAGCTGCGTTTGACGAGATTGTCCCGGGCGTGAAGTTTGTTCAGGACAACCATTCATTATCGCGCCAAGCGGGTGTGCTGAGAGGGCTGCATTTTCAGCTGCCGCCACACTCCCAGGGTAAATTGGTTCGCGCCCCGCGGGGCCGCGTTTTAGATGTCATCGTTGACTTGCGGGCCGGCTCGCCAACATACGGACACCACGAAAGCGTAGAATTAAGCGCCGATAACTGGAAACAGCTATGGGTGCCGGCAGGCTTCGCCCACGCCTTTTGCACGCTGGAGCCAGATACTGAATTTTGCTATAAAGTCACTGAACTATACGCGCCTGCATCGGACAGCGGCATCGCCTATGATGATCCCGACTTGGCTATCGACTGGCCATTCGGTGCAGACAAGCTGATTCTCTCAGACAAAGACCGCCAATTGCAGGCCTTTAAAGATTTCCAATCGCCTTTTGAATACCAGCGCCAATCTCACGAGAAAGACTAACAATGAAAATACTTGTAACAGGCGGTGCGGGATTCATCGGATCATCGGTGTGCCGCTATCTGGTTGGCGACCTTGGCCACACTGTGATTAATCTCGATAAATTAACTTATGCTGGCAACCTGGAGACCCTGAAAGAGATCGACGCTAGCCCCAACTATCACTTCGAACGCGCCGATATTTGCGACCGGACTGCTTTAGACCGCATTTTCAACCAATATAAGCCTGACGCGGTGATGCATTTGGCGGCAGAAAGCCACGTTGACCGCTCGATCACCGGGGCAGGCGAATTTATCCAGACCAACATTGTTGGCACGTTTCATATGCTGGAAGCGGCTCGGGCTTACTGGCTGTCGCTGGATGACGCCCTAAAAGCAGCCTTTCGCTTCCTTCATGTGTCCACCGATGAAGTTTATGGGTCGCTGGGCGCTGAAGGACTTTTTGAGGAGACCACCGCGTACGACCCAAGTTCGCCCTACTCGGCCTCCAAAGCGTCAGCTGATCATCTGGCAAATGCCTGGGTGGAAACATACGGTTTCCCGGTGGTTATCTCCAATTGTTCCAACAATTACGGCCCGTATCATTTGCCTGAAAAGCTTATCCCTTTGATGATCCTCAACGCGCTCGACGGCGAAGACCTGCCGGTTTACGGCGATGGCTCCAACGTGCGCGACTGGCTTTATGTTGACGACCACGCCAAAGCCCTTTTCACCATTATGACCAAAGGGCGCATCGGCGAGAAATACAATGTGGGCGGCAGGAACGAGCGCACTAACCTTGAAGTTGTCACCTGTATTTGCGCCATTTTGGACGAAGTGCGCACCAAAAACAGCGCCTATTCAGATCAAATTAAATATGTGACCGACCGACCTGGGCACGACGCACGTTATGCCATCGACGCCAGTAAACTGGAAGACGAGCTAGGCTGGAAAGCTGCAGAAAACTTTGAGACCGGCATCCGCAAGACCGTTGAATGGTATCTGGCCAATGAGTGGTGGTGGGCACCGCTGCGCACTCACGCAACTGAGCGCAAGGGTGTTTTGAAAAACAAATAGTATGGCAAGCAATTCGGACAATAAGTGTGTTTTTGTTGCCGGGGGTTCCGGCCAGGTTGCGCTTTCGTTAAAGGACGCCGCCAAAAAGGCTGGCCTAAGGCTAGTCGCGGCTGGCAGGCCTGATTTCGATTTAGTGGATTCCGTCGGGATGCGGACAGCGATTGACGGCTACAAACCGACCGTAATTATAAATGCTGCAGCTTATACCGCTGTTGACGCCGCCGAAGGCGACGAAGATACAGCCACCACCATCAATAGTGTCGGCGCTGGTGCTCTGGCGCAAATCGCTGCAGACCAAGGCATCCCGTTCCTTCATCTATCCACCGACTATGTTTTTGATGGCACCAAGCCTGCTCCTTACGTTGAAACCGACCCCGTCGGGCCAACTGGGGCATACGGGCGGTCCAAGCTCGCCGGAGAGCAAGCGGTGATGGCCGCAAATCCCAAAGCAATTATTTTTCGGACGGCGTGGGTTTACAGTCCTTACGGCAAAAATTTTCTAAAAACCATGTTGTCGCTTGCAGACCGACCCAGCTTGTCTGTGGTAGCCGACCAGCACGGGAACCCAACCTATGCACCTGATATTGCTACGGCACTGCTTACAATCCTTGAGCAGTTAGGCGGCAAGGAGCCTGCGCCTGCACTAGCTGGTATTTACCACATGGTCGGCAGCGGAGAGACCACTTGGCACGGTTTTGCCAACGCAATATTCGACGAAGGTGCGCGCTTCGGCCTCGCTAAACCCGCCATCAAAGCCGTTACCACTGCAGAATACCCAACCCCCGCTTGCCGCCCGGCCAATTCCAGACTGGATGGCAGCAAATTACAGGATAATTTCGGTATATCCTTGCCCAATTGGCGAGAAAGCACGGCAACATGTGTCAAACGGCTTTCGGAAATGGGCGAGCTGAGCTAATCTCGCGCGGCGCGGGTGATAACTAGAACTTTTAAGTAAATGAGGACCATATGAAGGGCATTATTCTGGCTGGTGGACTTGGTACACGTTTGTACCCCATCACCAAATCCATATCGAAGCAATTGCTGCCGGTTTACGACAAGCCCATGATCTATTATCCGCTAACCACCTTGATGCTGGCGGGAATTAGAGAGATTTTGATCATCAGCTCGCCGCAACACCTGCCCTTATACCGCGATCTTTTAAGTGACGGCTCCCAGTGGGGCATTGAGCTTCACTATGCCGAACAGCCAGAGCCCGGCGGACTGGCACAAGCCTTTCTAATCGGTGAAGATTTTATCGCAGGCCAGCCATGTTCGTTGGCACTGGGCGATAATATCTATTATGCGGCGGGGTTCACCGAGTATTTGCAGCGCGCAGGCGGCGTGACCAGCGGCGCATACGTATTTGCATACCCTGTGGGCAACCCAGGCGAGTTTGGCGTGGTGGAAATGGGCAAAGATGGTCGCGCCATCTCGATCGAAGAAAAGCCCGAACGCCCAAAAAGCAATCTGGCGGTTACTGGCCTGTATTTTTACGACAAAGACGTGGTTGATATAGCCAAGTCGATCAAACCGTCTGCGCGCGGCGAACTTGAAATCACGACTGTAAACAATGTGTATCTCGAGCGCGGCGATTTAAACGTAATAAAGCTGCTACGCGGGACTGCATGGCTGGATACCGGTACTGTCGATAGCCTTTTGCAAGCCAGCCAGTTTGTTCAGACGGTCGAAGCCCGCCAAGCTGTTAAAATAGCCTGCCCGGAAGAAGTGGCTTGGCGATCAGGATACATCAGTGCCGAGGCGCTTGGAGAAATGGCGGCAAGTTACAAGAACAGTTACGGTGAATATTTAACGTCAATCTTAAAATACGGGGTAGACGGCGACTAAACACGCCGCTGAACAACCGCATGCTGACAAGTTTCAAGAAAAAGAAAGCCGCTTGCACCGTCGAAGACGCGCGCTTTCTCTTGCTCTTGTGTCTGGGGCGGGAACCTTTTTTGGCGGCGGAACTTGAGACCTATACAGACCAAAGCTTCTACGGGGCGCTGAAACGCATTCTGCAAAGCCCGGCATTTTCCCACAGCCTATTCGACCCCTTCGTGCTGAGTAAAAGCCCCATGCGAATTGCGCTGTCTGCGACGCAGGGTGCTGTTTTGCAGGCAGGCCTCAGGCGTCACTTTGGGCTTAGGTGTCCAGTTAATGCAGGTGATGGGTGGCTGAAGATATTGACCGCCGCGCTTTCATCGGAGCGAATGCAGAAGGCCTTCCTGGCAGTGCACGACGCAGATCGGCTACAATATTTGCAAACCCGGCTTACGTCTTTGGATATAGGCACGACCAAACCAATTTTCGGCGCCCTACATCAATCTGCTGGTCATTCTGTCCGCGGCTTCGCGGCAATCGATGGAAATCAAAAGCCGTTGACACTTGATTTTTTTCTCAACGGTCAACCTGCAGGCACCACTACTGCGGA
The DNA here is from genome assembly GCA_021774695.1 of Alphaproteobacteria bacterium. Classification (GTDB taxonomy): domain Bacteria; phylum Pseudomonadota; class Alphaproteobacteria; order Sphingomonadales; family Kordiimonadaceae; genus Kordiimonas. The sequence goes on from JAJFIU010000025.1 coordinate 27,482, forward strand.
TCTGATCAGCCGGGAAATCAGCGAGAAATATGAGACTAACGGCAACATCGCCTTTGCCCACACACTTGAAACAACGAACACCGAGGGTTTAACCGATGCATGCCTGTTGGTGTTTGAACGCGACACCGGTGCAATGATATGCCCGCCGAAAAACCTAGTGCTTGATGTACAGGCAGCAGCGCAGACGATGGCGCGCATAGCCCTTGAGCTGGACCTGCTACGGTCGGCCTGCGGCCAAGGCGGCGCACCTGATGTAACCCAGCAACTCAGCAGACTGGAACAGCGATTGCCATCGCTGGAACAATATGCGCTGCTTCGGATTGAGGATTATCCTTTATACAAGAAAATATACCGCACTTGCAAAGCCCCACACCAACATGAGCTGGACTTGTCTATTCTGGTTACTGTCGCCGCGGGTGATGCCGAGCCCACCGCACGCACTCGCCGCAGCATCAACGCGCAAAGCTACCGGCAGTTCACGGTTACAGAAGAAACCGGTCCGCTGGACGTATCCGCTTTTGACCTTCTTGTTCGACTTAATCCGGGCGAGTTGTTGGATGAAAACGCCCTCAGTTGGATTGCAGCCACTGCCAACAGCAATCCATCGGCGAGCATTATCCGTGCCGGGAATGATCACTGTGACACAAGCGGAAATTTCAGTTTTCCAGTCTTCATCAATGATTTTGATCCATTGATTCTACAGCAAAAACACCGTTATGCGCGCTGTTTTGCAACACGGCCGGGCGCTGCGGACACCGATTCATTGTGGGGTCCACCGGAAAAACTGTGGCAAAACATTCTTACACAGCATGGTAGGGACGTTTTTGTGTCCATCGATGAAATACTGTTTTCTCTTCCCATTGCAGACAACGACCACAACATCGAAGATTTAAACTTAGCTGAGCCAAACGCCGCCAAGACCCTGGCTATCATTATCCCAACCAAGGATAGGCTCGACATACTCAAACCTTGCGTTGAAAGTTTGCTAGCAACCATCACAGCCAAGGATACAGCCGAGATCATCATCGTTGATAACGCCAGTAAAGATGCAGCGACCACCGAGTGGCTATCGAAGATACAAGCAGAGAAGTCAGTTCCTGTCCGGGTAATCAACTACGATGAGCCGTTCAATTGGTCTGCGATAAATAACTTGGCCGCCGTCACTTCAGATGCGGACTATTTCTTATTTCTCAATAACGATACGCTAGCCATTGATAACGGGTGGGATTTGGTCTTGCGCCAGTTGTTGGAAATGAGAGATACAGGCGTAATCGGCGCGAGGCTTTTGTTCGAGGACGATACAGTTCAACACGCAGGTGTGGTGCTTAATAACAATAGTCTTGCAGTCCATGAAGGGGCGGGCCTAGCGGCAACAGAACGCGGTTATGACGACAGACTATTGCTCACACGACAATGTGAAGCAGTAACCGGCGCCTTTTTGGCCTGTTCACGCACCACCTTTCAAGACGTTAGCGGGTTCGATGCTGAAAATTTTTCGGTGACCTTCAACGATATCGATTTTTGTCTAAAGGTCGCCAACGCGGGCAAGCGGATACTCTATTCGCCGATGATAACCTTTTATCACTTGGAATCCCTTACCCGTGGCTATGACGGCGCGAATGCTGATAAAGCAGCACGAGCAAAGGCTGAGCATGACAAACTTCGAGACAAATGGGCGGCGCAAGTTAGTTTTGACCGATGGTACCCCAAGCGGCTAAAAGTGGCCGGTAATTGCGGAGATGTGATGATTGTACCGCCAACACTGGATCTCCATTAGCAACTATAATAATTTAATTGTAGACATCAGCACCTTGCCAATTTATTGCAATCTGAAGCGACATGGGTGCAGTAGACAATAACATTCACCAACTGGCTTTCGAACGTGGCAAGCTGACAATATTATTTCATCAGGGTTTCGATTTTTTCCATGAAAATTAAAAAAATACTAAAATTTGGAGATGATCGCCGGCCTAGCACCGAAAACGCGCCCCGCAATCTTAGCCTCTTTCATCGGGAATGGTATCTTACCAACAACCCAGACGTTGCTGCTGCAGGCGTCGATCCACAAGACCATTACTTGAAGTTCGGGGAGGCCGAAGGCAGATGGCCCAACCCTTATTTTGACCCAAAATACTACCGGTCCCACGCACCGGGAACCAAGAAATACAATGGCTCGGCACTAGAGCATTATACTGAAAAAGGCTGGGTTCGAGGACGAAATCCTTCTCAAAAATTTTCCAGTCGGTTGTACCTGGAGCAATATCCGGCTGTAGCCAAAAAGAAGATAGATCCATTAGATTACCATCTACGTATCGGTCGTTTTGCTGGCAATATCGCATTCCAAACTTCACTTGAAAGAGACAGCGACAAGGATTTGGCCTCAACCATGCGCTTTATCAACGACTCTGGTTTGTTTGATAGAGACTGGTATATGAAATATTATACCGATTTGTGGCATGCCGATATTGACCCCTTGTTTCACTACGCCAAACATGGGTGGCACGAACGACGCAACCCTAACATTTTTTTTCATGCAGATTGGTATGAACATACTTACCGCGACGATATTGGCGATGAAATCCCGCTTATTTTCTATATAAATGAAGGCCACAAAATTGGCCATAACCCATCCCTTGGATTTTGTTGTACAACGTATTTTGCGGAAAATCAGGACCTGGATGCCGCCAAGATTGAACCGTTAGCACACTATTTAAGTGTTGGCATGACAGGCGGAAGACGTCAGCCTATTCCGTCACTAAGCAAAAGCAATCGACTGGTCAAAAACTCGAAAACACCAGTACCCGACACTCTGCGCAGCTTGGTTGAATTTACCGCCGTTGATCTGGATTCAAACAAAACCAGTTTCGATCCATCTCATCTGAATATTCATTGGGTGACACCGGATTTTGCGGCAGGCGGCGGCGGCCATATGACCATTTTCAGGATGGTTCATTTCCTGGAACTAGCAGGACACAAGCAAACGATTTGGATCAATCATCCCAGCCTGCACGAAACACCTGCAGCGGCCTATGAAACGATTGAAAAGCACTTTCAGCATTTCACAGGGGAAGTCCGATTTGTTGAAGACGGCCTAACAAGTGCCAGCGGTGATATTATAGTTGCGACCGACTGCTGGACGGTATTTCCTGTACTGGCTGTCAAAAATTTCATTCGTCGATTCTACTTTGTTCAAGATTTTGAACCCAGTTTTCACCCAATGGGTGCCAATTATCTGGTTGCCGACCAGACCTACCACGAAGACTTGGACTGTTTGTGTGCCAGCCCTTGGCTGTCGGCACTAATGACCGAGAAGTATGGCCGTTGGGCCCGACATTTCTGGTTGGCTGCGGACAAGCGGATTTATTTTCCGCCGTCTGAGCGAAAACCGAACGCAAAAGCTCGAATAGCTGTTTATGCGCGCCATTTCACCGCCCGACGAGCCGTTGAATTAGCATTGTTGGCGTTGGAAGTGCTGGCGGACCGGAACATTGAATTCATTGTCGATTTCTTTGGTGCACCGCTTGAGTTCAATCAGGCACCTTTCGAATTTATCGATCACGGCATAGCGAGCCAGGAATCACTGTCCGATATTTTCCGGAATGCGGATATTGGTGTCGTATTTTCAGCGACAAATTACTCGTTGGTTCCGCAGGAAATGATGGCATGTGGGCTACCAATCGTTGAATTGGACGGCGAAAGCACCCGAGCCATATTCCCTGAAAACACGGTTACACTTGCGCCGGCTCACCCTCTTAAAATTGCCGACGCAATTGCACAATTGTTGGATGATACAGCCGCTCAAACAGCTCAGTCGGCCGCCGCGCTTGAATGGGTAAATGGCTTCTCCTGGCCACAATCAGCATCGTTGGTCGAACAGGCAATGGTTGACCGGCTTTCAGATTATGCGACACCGGCAGTATCGACGCGCGGCGTTAGCAGCACAAACCCAAAAGCATCGGTTATCATTCCAACGCTGGATGCCGGGCCGATTTTTGCGGATGTATTGGAAGCTGTTGTTAACCAGCGCACACCTTGGCCATTTGAAATACTGGTTATTGACAGCGGTTCTACTGACCAAACGCTGGAAACAATTGCCAAATACCCGGACGTGCGCTTGCATAAAATCGACAAAGTCGATTTCAATCATGGGGCGACCAGAAACCTGGGCGCTGAACTGACATCTGGTGAGTTCATCACATATCTGACCCACGACGCCATGCCCTATAATGATCGTTGGCTCTATAACCTTGTGACCTCGATCGAACGGCACCCAGGCGCGGCTGGCGCTTTCGGCAAGCACTTAGCGTACCCGCACGCCTCGGCTTACACCAAGCGAGATCTGAACAATCATTTCGACATGTTTTCGAACTTGCCGCTTTCGGTGGACAAATATACCAACAAAAAACGGTGGACAAAAAGAGACCCTCAGTGGCAACAAATTCTTCATTTTTACAGCGACAACAATAGCTGCATGCGTAGGGAAGTTTTTGAGAAAATTCCTTATCAAAAGGTTGTTTACGGTGAAGACCAACTATGGGCTTGGGATATTATTAATGCGGGTTACAAAAAGGTTTATGCGCCGCAAGCGACCGTCTTTCATTCCCATGATTATGACGAACAGGAAAATTTTGAGCGCAGCAGAATTGAAAGCGCCTTTTTCAAATATTTCTTTGGCTATGAATTGCTCAAAGATGAAGCAGACCTGGCCGAAACTATCCAGGCATTGAATTTATCAGATCGGGAATGGGGTGAAGAAAACGGCGTAAACGAAGAAGAAATTTTGTTTCGACAAAAGCTTAATATTGCTCGCCTCAAAGGGTATCTGGACGGCTGCAGCGCGGAAGCCGAAGGCATATTTGGGGGCAGCTGATTCTCTAACTATTTATATTGTTTAGTGTTTTAACTGCCTTGCACAAAGTTCCTGAACTTTCTCCGGATCGAATACTTCGCCCAGAAATTCAAACAATGGCCGCCAATATTCTGGCTTATCCAGATAATCTTCATACTGAACCACAAAACAATGCTCCGGGTTTTTTTGAACGTAAGCGTCATACAGGTCGTCTGCCTCGCCGACCATATTTTTAACCATCGCGGCGTCGCAGTTTTTCCACCACCCTGAACGAGAAACATCTTCCCAGTTGCGGCGGTTAAAAATAAATTTTGCCGGTGAAAAGTGCGTGGCAATAAAGTCCAGATAACGTTCAAACTCGCTGCCACTGGCTTCATGAAATCTAATTTCCTTAAACCCGATCACCCGTGCGTCTTGCGGTGGCTGAATAATTTCGTCCAGAAACACATCAACAAGTTTTTCGGCGTAACGGTCCGGGTCAACGCTATTGATGCCGTACCATGGTCCTTTTTCCTCTATTTCACGGTAGCCGTGCTCTACTCGCGCGGTGGCTATCCGCGAGGCTGAGCGAAACAGCGGCAACAGGGCATTGGCGTTTTCACCGCGAATGAAATATCCGTTGATCGACTGCAGCAGCGTTTGCACCAAGGTCGATCCCGAGCGCCCGTAGGTGACAATAAAAACATATCCTTCAATTTGGCGCTTCATCGTTGCCAAAACCTTCTGTTCATCACTGTTCCAGTCATTGTGGTCATAGCCTGTCATACCATGTGCACACCATTGCAGTCATCCATCATGCCTGCTATCAGGTGATGTCATGAGACTAATAGAGTATCAAGATCAATAGAGAATCAAGCCCAATTGAGAATTATGCAATGAGTTATATTTTTGTTGGTGGAGCCCAACGCTCGGGAACAACCCTTTTGACCCAAGCACTGTGTTCAGGCGAAGAAACCAACCCCTACATAGGTGAGAGCGGGAATTTGCGGGCACTTTTGCAGGTCCACAAATTGATGGAGCAGCGATTTGATGACGAAAGTATAGTTCATTTTGGCAGTCGAGAAGCCATGGACGAATATTTTGGCACATGCGTTCGTTCATTCCTCAGCCACACTCTGGCAACCAATTCACCGGCCACTTCTTTGGTGCTGAAAGAACCGCATCTGACAATGCACTTTCCTTTACTGTGGAAACTTATTCCAACAACAAAATTTGTCATGTCTATTCGGGACCCAAGAGACATTGTTGCTTCGATGTTGCGTGTAGGTGAAAAGTTGAAAAAACAGGGCGTTTCTCACCTTTTCAATTCTGGGAATATTGACGGCATTGCAAAAAACATCGTTCCTTTTTACGCGCCCACTATACAATTTTCGCAGGGAAATGAGACGTTTAAGAAATCGGTTTTCTGGCTAAAATATGAAGCTTTTCTGTCCGATCCGGAAAAAACCGTTCGCCGCTTGGCATCTTTTACAGGCCTACCGCTAGACCGTTATGACCCGGAAAACTCTGCTGTCAGAATTCATCCAATTCAGCAAGAAGCACTGGCAAAAAACGACAGAATCACACCTTGGGTATCAAGTCTGATGCTTCAAAAGGGTATTGAAGGAACCAACGCGGGAAAATACAAATCCAATTTGACGACAAAACAAATAAAAGCTGTAGAGAATGCGGTGCCAGGCCTGATGAAGAGATTCGGTTATCAAAATTCCTGACAACGAATCGAGACTATTTTTACTTTTTGGTTTACGCAGTCACGTTCCCAAAAGCCGAGCCTGAGATCCGACATACGTTCCCGCAGTTTCAAGGTCTCGGATAACGGTTGTTCCTGCCCCCACCGTTATACCCGGTGCGATCGAAACACCTTCTTTGATGGTTGAATTCATGCCCAAAAAGCAAAAATCCCCAATGCTACATCCTCCACCGATCGTTGCACCTCCTGCTATGAAACAGTGATCACCGATATAGCTATGATGTGAAATATTGGCTCCACTGAGAATGTGGGTATTTTCTCCAACACGACAAAATGGCTGGACAATTGCCCCCTCATGAATCGTGATATTGTCACCCATTGCCACATTAGGCCAAACTGACGCCCTGGAGGAGACATATGTAACAAAGCTATAACCAAGGCGCATTGCCTGTTGGTAACGGTTGGCGCGTAACTTGTTCTGATCTACAAAACCCGCAGAAATAAGAAGTTTAAAATGGCTTGGCGGAAACTCAGCCACAATATCTTCAAACGCAACTACTGGCCGGCGCAACACCACACTCCTCTGCAGGTAAGCGCGATCAACGGTAAAACCAACAACATGGTATTTACTATCGTTATCAAGTATATACGCAACATATTCTGCCCAATGGCCATCGCCAAACAGGATAACATGTTTTGGATTACTTTCTTTCTCATCCACCATTATAGATCGAAACTTTCCTGATTTAACTTTCTTGCGCGACAGTCCTATGTTCAGGGTTCACGTACCAAACCTTTTTGCCCGAATTCTGGATTTCTTCATGCTTTTCATAAGCAGTCCTAAATACGTCGACAAAATCTGTTACGTTTGTATCAGCCTGTAAAAGCAAATATTGATCAACATCAGCTGCCAATATTTGTTTAGATATCCGAATACGTAGATCGTCATCATTGATAAGTTTTACCGCGGCATCCACGTAGGCATCAACCGAATTGGCCGACAACCAGCGGGGTTGAATTTCAGGTTTCAAAATATCGGCATCTATTCTGCCATGACATTCTTCTCCAATCAGGTTAATGACTGGTAATCCTTGCCTAAGGCCATCGACCAGACCATTTGTCGAGCCAAATGGAAATGTGCTCAAGTATAAATCGCAATTGTTAAGGTTTTGAATATAACTATTGTAATTGCTACGTGGCAAAATAACTGCGTTCAGCTCGGACTTTATCCGCCTGGAGAACCCTTGATGCAGCGCCCCTACACTATTGGGGAAAAAGACGAATTCAAATTTTCTCCGGGAGGCTTTTGTAATACGTTTACAAGCCTCGATGAACCCTGGTGTCACTTTCCGCGACCAAGCTGGTACGGCAACCCTCAAGTAATCTGAAGCGGGTTTAATGGCAGGCTTTACTAGCTCGGCATCCTCCCTCATTGCAAAATAAGGCTGAGATTTCCAAGCCAAAACTGTTTCACTATACAAATCTTCATTTCCGACATATCCATCCACCAAAACCCAATAATCAATAAACTTTGATCGCGTGGTTGCAGGGTGCCCTGGCGTAAACATCTGGATAGGTGCCAGTCGCACATTCGACGCGACTATACTCATCATGCGCATACCGATACTCGGAAAATAGACAATATCGGGCCGATAGGATTTGGCTTTATCAATAAATGCTTTGGGTTTGTTGATATCAAACTTGGTTGAATCAATCTTATCGAACATATCATCGAGCGCATCGTCCATTTTACCAGACGGCGTCATCAAAATTGTTTTGAAGTGTGGCTTTAACGATTTTATCGATGGTCCATAACATCGGTGCATGGCATGCTTGCTGTCATACAGTTCCGCCATTATCAGCACGGTAGGACGTTTTTTTACCGCTCGCCTTGGTTCTGGCAATTTTGCGTCTTCCACTTGCAGACTTTTCAGCCAACGTCGCACTACTTTGTTCATCGCGTCTTTGATTTCGTGCTTGTGAGCGCTTTCGTCATAGCTACACCCCATATAGGCAGGGCCAAGGTTACGTATCTGCTGAAACTTAGGGGATGCTTTGCCCAACAATTCCGAGGCTGCCAAAATTTTGGGTCGGGCAGCCTGCCCAACTTTCGTATAAACGATTTGTTCTGACAAAAACGCCAAACTTAGTGGCCATGCGATGTCCGGTGCTTGCCGCAACAATAACTTAACTAGATTTTCAGTGAGAGCATTTACTGATAGTCCGAGAAATAGCTTGATTATCTCCTGCCGGTTAAAGGTGGAACGGCCTTGTTCGTCCCGGCTTCCGATGGACCACAGAAAATGCTCAGTACCTCGGTAACCACTGACTTCAAACGCCTGCATCATTGATCGTTTGAGAGATGCAAGGGCAAAAAATTTGGCGTCGTTCATAACGAAATCTGGATCGGCCAACATCCGCGTAATCGCCGCACAGAATAGCGTAGCGTGCCGCTCAGCTAAGGGGCTTGTATCAACCAAACCTGTGCCGAACCCTTCATCGCCGCGCTCGAGTATTCCCAGTATCTTGATCAACAGGTTATGCGCCGCGTCATAATCTTTGGCATATGCCAGCTTGTCGAGCTGCCTAATTCTCCCTATCAAACTCACTTTTTTTTGAGCGGGAAGTTTTTCCGCCTTCTTGGCGGGCGTTTTATTGAGATTATTTTTAACAACCATAAGAACTACAGAATCTTTGTAAGAGTTGCGGCAATGTTTTCAACATCACGCCGGGACAAAAAAGAATGAAATGGTAGGCCAATAAGGCTGTGCTTAAGCTCTTCAGTCACAGGAAAAGCAGTCTTGACGTCAATCCCTGCGGCGATGCCCTCCAGTGCCGGATGCTCGTAAAGAGGCGGCAAGTACCAAAAACGAGTATGAATGCCCGCATCTAGCAATGAGCTTGCAATATGCTGAGCCTGACCCGCCGCATGGATAACAAATGTTGCCGGAATAAACGGATCCTCAGAAGACTGCCATCTGATGCGGTTGTCAAGCGGAGCGAGCACCTCCAGGTATGTATCAAGCACAGTTTGACGACGGGTTTTTATTTGCGTCCAGCGTTCAATCTGCGCAAGGCCGGTTGCCGCATAATATTCACCCATTTTGGCATTTGTGCCGATTTGAGAGATCACGCCGCCAGAACCAGAAAACCCGAAATTCGACCAAGACCTGGCCCGTTTGGCCAGTTCTGCATCGGGTGTGACCAGCAAACCGCCCTCCCCAATACTAAAAGGCTTGGTCGCATGAAGCGAAAATGCCAGATGAATATGCTCGCCCGCCGGTTGCTGCCCCAGCGCCGCGGCGGTATCTGCAATCACCGGCACGCCGGTTTCCTGCATAAAACGGTCCCATTCCGCCGTAGGTATTGGCTTGCCGTAGGTTGAAACCGGCATGACAGCGTCAATTGCCTGGCTCGCCGTCATAGTACGAGCGTGATGAGGCAACATTTCCCAGCTGTCTGCATCCACATCACACAAAACCGGCGTAAAGCCAGCATTAATAACCGCCGTCGCAGTTGCTGGGAAAGTAAGCGTCGGGATCAATACACGTGCGCCCTCGCGCAGCCCTATGGTCCGCAGCGCCGCTTCCAGCGCCGTTGTCGCCGATGTGAATGTTACAACCTCAATGTCGGGTCCGATTGCCCCACCATTAATGAATAATTTCATCGCTGCTTCAAAACGGGAATTCAGCGGACCAAAATTGGAATACCACCGCGCAGCATGCATTTCTTCCAGGTATGGCAGAATATCCCGCGGCTCAGGCAGGTCGGGAACAAGGCACTGTATTTTATATGGTTCGCTCAATTTGATACCATCACAAGTCCGTATTTCCAAAAGGCACTCACGCTATAAAGCCTGCTGTGCCCCTTCAACTTCGGCAAGCTCACTGATGATCCTTCTACTTACTATACTGTCACTCTGCAATCGCAACCATTGAAGACTGAAAAAAATCATCGCTGGAGGTAATTTTCCCCGGCGGCACACCCTGCGCCGATAATCGCGAGGACATTATCTGATCGTCGCAGACCACAAAATCAATAGCATGTTCGTATGCCAACATCTTGGCAAACGATTCGCCCTCTAGTGCGCCTTCGAAGCAAGGCTCCAACCATACCGCTGTGCTGGGCCCAAAACCCCGTATTTCGCCTAACATTTCCAGCGACCCAGCACCGCCAATACAAACAACTGTGTCGGCAAGCCGCGCAAATGTCGATACATCTGCTTTGGAGGACATTGGCAACCGTGCACTTATGCGCCGTCCCAAATACATGCGAAACTCTTCATGGTTACCGCGTTGAATAAGCGGAAATACATCAACAACCTTGTCCGCCCAGTCAGCGGCCTCCAGCCAATCGACGCTAAAACTCTGCTGGTACTCAAGCACAACCGCTACTTCAGTGCCCGTTGATGCTGCGGCTTTTACCAAATGGCCAACTTTTTGTAATGCTGCGTCATTGGTGGTGGTAGACCTGTCCAGCGCCACAACCATTCTAGGGCCACTGTGGGCGACCGGCACCGGCACTTGCTCGTCGGACGCACATAGCGGTTCCAGCAAATTTGTCCTGACTTCGCTGTGGTTCGGGCCTGCATACCGGCGGTGCATGTGGCGCACTCGGCCACCAGTATTTTTGGCCGACTTACACAAGTTTACCGCCGCGGAATAAAGCTTATCGATGGTCTTGGCTGCAGTACCTGCAACCAATGTCCGTGGTGTTTCGATCATGAGCTTTTGCGCAGCAGGCAAGTCCGAAATATTCTGTATTTGATCACTATTGTCTAATAACCCTCGAAGGCCGGTTGCCGACATGCACAAAATTTGATCCGGCAAACTCGCTGCGCCCCAAGCTCTTCCCTCGGCGGTCATCCGCTGCGCCGCACCGAACATAACATTGGTTAAATCCGCTTTTTGAGCCCGGATCTGCCAGAATAACCAACGCAAATATATCGGCTGCTCTTGCAATTGCCGCCATTGATCTGCCGCCATAAACAGAATTTTATCTGAGAAAAAATACTCTCGACCTGCCTTGTACCAACGGCGCATGTCTCCTTTAAAATCTTTTATATTCAACGTATTACATCCGACTAGTGGATCTGAAAAAAGAAAAACTTCGTCGACATCGACACAAACCACTGAAAATGCCGGTGCTTCCTGGTGTTCAAGAGCAAGCAAGTTCCGGGGCGCGTACAGGCCCTTGTGTTTCTCTCTCATGTAGGCAATCAGCGATTCTTCCAACCGGCGGCTGCCAGAAAGCATACTTTCAGGGCGACGGCGGTAAGAGAAGCCTGCATGATGAACTGGCACACCCCTGTATCCAGCATCAAGCATACTAAGCCAAAATTCCCAGTCTTCAAAACCACTGCGCATGGTTTCGTCGTAAAATACGTCGTTCCGAAACGCGTCCGCCCGCACCATAGACCCCGCTTCAGAGATATTACCTACCAGATGGATTAGCTTGCTGTAATGCGGCGCAGTTTCCCGGGTATCAAAGCCTTCAGCGTTCCACACTTGGCCAAAAAAACTGATGTCCGGATACGCCCAACCTATGGCCGGATCATCGCCCAGTGCAGCACGAAATGCTTCCAGGCTGTAGGGCTCGATCCGGTTATCCGCATCAAGAAAGTAAACCACGTCCAGCGCCGGGTCCAGATTGAGCAAGAATCGAACACCCGCGTTACGCGCACCGGGTAATCTTGTGTTGGGTTGACGTGTGTAATAGAGCCGCCCTGGATAAAGCGCCATCAGCGAGGATACCAAATCGGCTGTTTCGACGAAGCGGCAGCCATCATCTACAACAACGATTTTGACAGGCGCTTTGCATTGCTGATTGCAGGCCGAATGGATAGCTTCCGCGAGAAACCGCGGATGCCCGTAACCGGGAATTACAACGCCTATTGCAGCCAGATCGGGCATCAGTTTCCTTTTATTGGTCCGACGCTTTGAGCTCGAACTGCTGGTGCGTATCCACAGCAGTTGCCACGCTTAATGACAGCCAGCGGCACCAACCGTAACTAATAATATCGTGCACCGGCAACGCAGCCACAATGATGTCGTGTTCCTCGCTCAGCGGCGTGTCAAGATCGATCGATATTGCCCGGACCTGCAAAGCAGATAGACGCTGTGCCGAATAATAAACCTGACCCGCTGGCTCAAATCCCTTGGCTACATGAAACTCATTTTTCATTAGCTTAGCGGCAAATTTTCTAAACAGGTCATATTTGTCGGAGGTTTCGGTATTAACAAGAGCAATAACATACATAAAATCAGGTGCGCGTTCATGGGCGGTTTCCACATCGCACGCTACCCGGGTGGTGCCCGCAGGCGCGCCCGAGCGGTATAGAACAGCAGATACTTCCTGCCTGATTGGATGGGTTTGCAAGCTTCCGTTATCGTCAGCGACGATCATTGGAGAGAAACCTAATTGCTCCGTTAATTTCTGCAACTGGGCGCGTCCAGCTAAAAACTCAAGCCGTTCTCCAATTTCTGGGAACTTAACTGATCGCATCCGCTGGATAAACTGACGATTGCCTCCCTGTGACCGGTAGGCGGTGGAATGACCCTTAACTGTGTCCAGTTCGACAGATAAATCATGCCAACGGCACCAGCCGTAGTCATTAAACCCGGTCACAGACATAACCATCATCGATAGGTTTTGAGCTGACAAGTCATCACCCACTGCCATCAAATCAACTTCAATATCGTGCCGCACGCCAGGTGCAACTGTTTGAATACTCCAGGCAATTTCCGCTTCACCGTCAAAACCCGCGGTGTCGCCACTGGTTTTTGCGCGCTCAGACAACTGTGCCATATAGTCCTGATCCAATGCCGAGGGTCCCCCAACAGCCACTAGGTAAAGGCATGTGGACGCAGACAGGTGGCCGGTTTCACACGACACCGTTAGCGCGCGCGCAGACGCCGGGACCAATTTTTCAAAGCAAAGCCCCACCGGGCCATCCTCTTGCAAGTGTGTTTGCACCCATGCACCTGAAGGATCTATGTCGATCACATCCTCCGCAGTGCTTCCGCCAGTTAAAACCGTTGCACGTTCAAACAATCCGCTGATAGCGGTGCGGCGGCGTTCTTTCGGGCTACCGAAAAAATTATGATCGTCAGCAAGATCACCCGGAGAAAACCCGGACCAAATCTGCATGGCGGGTAGAGTTTTGTCGGCTAAATCAGCGCCCGTTTCATTGGTATCCGTTAGTGCGCCGCAACGATCAGGTTCGGCATCTGTCAAACTAACTTCCGGCACGCTGCCCGCGCCGTCAACCACCCATTCAAGCGCCAATTCCGCGTCGCCGAACGAGCGCTGCAAACCGCGCTCGAGCTCAAAATATTTCCATCCGGCTGTTATTTCTGAAAACTGCAGCTGTGCACGGCCAAGTATACGGCTATCTACCGATCTTTTTAGTAGCACCGTCAAATGCCCAGCGGCTACTGCACCCTCAGGCACAACAAAATGCTGGCTAATGCCCACCACCCCTGCAGCGTCGACCGGCAAACCGTACCGCGCAATATAAGGTGATAACTGGCCAGTTTGACCGTCAGGTCGAACGGTTTCAATACCGGCAGGAACCGACAGTGTAGAATAGCGCGTATCATAGCCTGCGCCGCGGATTATTCTGCGGGCTTTCTCCAGATTGATCAACGAGCGTTCAAAATCCCGGCGCAATACTGCCAAATCAGTTTGAACTTGTGCTGATGACAGGCGGCTTTGCTCGGCGTCTGTTAAGCCCATCTCTGCCAGGCTTCGCATGGTCCGCGCGCCGTCACCGATTTCTACTTCCCAGATTGGCGGGGCTATACGTCCTGTTTGGGACAATGACCAATTTGACCATATTTCCGCCCAGTCCCGCATGCCTTCATCAACGATAAAACCCAAAAGGCCCACCGGTGCACCGACCGGGCTAAGGGAAGCAACGCCGCAAGAGCTATCTTCTCCGGGCACATATAGATGGCCTGCCGGAGCCAATAGGATAACATCAAGCGATGAGGGAATGATTTCGGCCACCGGTTGGTACAGGTTCGCAGACATGACCACCAGCCGTGAGGAGCCATAAAATCGGTCGAAAGCGGTACCAGTTAGCGCCAGTTTTTGCATCGCATTTCCGACCTGCTTATCTCTTGACCTGATTAGCCTTTAAAGGACCTGAACAAGAAGCGCGTAAAGGGTTTTGCAATTATTGAAAAGAAGGTTCTGTTACCAGTTTTGATATAAACCTCGGCAAGGTTACCTGGAAGCATATCTTCCTGATTAGCAGTCGCCTCAAGCCGAACGTGTGCAACATAGCTGCCGGCTGGATTAGATTCCGAAACCACAGCATCCGCCGAAATATATATAAGTTTACCTGGTACCGGAGTGAATCGTTTCTCCCTGCTTGATGGGAAAACTACCTGAACGTCCTGACCTTCGCTGATCTTTTCAATATCGTTTATCGCGATCATTGCTTCGATTGTAAGGGCATCTTCACTCGGGAAAATATCCAATATTGTATCGCCTGGACGAACCACTTCGCCGAGTGCCCGTTTTGCAATTCTAAACACGCGGCCATCAACCGGAGACCTGATCTCGATTCGCGCAAGCATGTCCTTCAGGCGATCAATCCTGCTTTGGGTCTGATTTAGAGATTGCTGGATCGACACAACTGTTTCATTGGCTGTTTTCAAGTACGACAAGCGTTCCTGTTCGATCTGATTTTTCAGACTTTCAATATTATTTGCAGCTTTTTCTTTGGTTATTTTTGCATTCGCAATCCGCGCGTCCATCGCCGCAATCTCTCGGTCAGTGGAGTTATAGCGTATCTGCGTGATCAGCCCTTTGTCTAACAAGTCCTTATAGGCCACCAATTCTTCTCGGTACAAAAAAACCTGTTTCTCATAGGCGGTTAAAAGCTCGTCCTGGCCTTCAATATCCTTGTGCTGGCCCGTTATGCTGTTTTGAAGGCTCGCTACTTTGGCTTCAATATAACTTTTGACCGATTGAAACTCTTTGCTCTGGCTATCGATACCCTCGGCCAAGCGCGGGTCTCCGGCGATTAGTGGATCAAAAACTGCCGGGAAATCGATGACATCTCTCAACTGCACTTCTGCGCGGCGACGTGCAAGCTGAATTTGCAATATGGCTTCTTGCAATAACTCGGCATCAAGTTGCGCCCGCAAAAGCGTGTCATCAAGGCGTGCCAATACCTGGCCTTGGGTAACGACTTCACCTTCTCGGACCATAAGTTCTTCAAGGATACCGCCTTCCAGATGTTGCACCAACCTGTTGCGGTCTTCTGCAATTACGCGGCCGCTGGCAACAACCGCGCTACCAAGTGGCGCTGTTAGCGACCAAATTAGTCCAAGGCCAAAAACGGTAAACAGAATTATGCTTGCCATCTTGAGAAGCTTGCGGCGGTCCGTGTCCAAACCAGTGTGCCATTTATCCAGATCGTCACGAACAAAACCCTCACCTGCGAGCGCCAACTGTCGTTCCTGTTTATTCATCGGCTGGGGCAAAGCTGAAACACTATCGCTCACGTTACACCTCGCTTACTTTGTTGGGTGAAACTGCCTTTTGCAGCCGTTGTTGAAGCTTTTCTTTTTGCTCATCACTTATTGGCTGACCAGTTCCGCCCGGCGCACTATCTGGTTTGGTCTGCTGTTTGCCTTTGTCGCCATTTCCTGCACGCATCTTTAAATCTGGCGCCTTGGCTTTCGTCTTATTGTTGGTTGCAGCGTTGGCGTTCGCCGCTTTTTGACCACCGGTCGAGTTGCCAGCAGCGGTTTGGGCGGCTTGGCCCGCATTCTTACCCGCTGCCTGATTTCCAGCTGTCTGATTTCCCGCTGCCTGTTTTCCCGCTGCCTGTTTTCCTGGGGCAGAAACGGCTTTAACGCCGCCTGACGACATAACTTTTTCCTTGAGGCCAAAATCTTTGATAATGCCCTCATTGATGATCATGACTTTTTCAACAAATCCAAGAACGCTGGGGCGCTGGCTAATTACAATCGTGGTCATGCCAGCTTTTCTCGCTGTCAAAAGCGATTTATGCAATATCAGTTCACCACTATTATCAAGCGCCGCGTTGGGCTCATCCAAAACCAGAACCGCTGGGTCACCATAAAATGCCCGTGCCAAACCGATCAGCTGGGCCTGCCCGCCTGACGGCATAAATTGGCCGCGTTTGATGAGCGTGTCATAGCCTTGCGGCAAACCCAGAATAATTTCGTGCACACCGGCGCGTTGGGCCGCCTCAACAGCCCATTCTTCGGGGTCATCCAGCCGCATCCTGGCAATATTTTCCCGAACTGTGGCTTCAAAAAATGTAACTTGCTGCGGCATATAACCAACGTGCAAGCCACGCGCGATTGGGTCCCAGGCATGTAAATCCTGACCATCCAGTATAATCTTACCGGCATTCGGCACCAAAAAACCTACCAGCAGTTTGGCAAAAGTGGATTTTCCTGCCCCTGACGGGCCGATAACCGCAACGCTATCACCGGCATCTATTTTGGCTGAAATACCGCGAATGATGGGCGGCATGCCAGGGCGCGGCACATAGGCAACACGCACAAACTCAAGTTTGCCTTTGGGTCGCGGTAATTTAGTACGGTTTTCCGGCAGGGTCATTTCACCCAGACGGGCAAGCAGTCGGACGCGGGTATCGTAGGCACCGCGCAGCGCGCGCCACCCGCCAACAATTTGTTCCACCGGCCCAAGCGCCCGGCCGCCAATAATAGCTGTCGCAAAAATAATACCTGCAGTGGCCTGGTCAAAAATTACCAGCATGGCACCGCCGCCGATCATGGAAATCTGGATGATCTGCCGAATTGATTTCGACGAGGCACTAAACTTGGCAGTGATCCCAAAGCTGGAGATAAACCGTTGCAATTGGGTTCCGTGCTCTTTGCCCCAGCTGCGCACACTCTCACGGTAAAGGCCCTGTGCCCGAATATATTCCTGGGAATTAATCTGCATTTCCAGTGACTTGTGCGACGCGATCAGCGCCTCGATATGTTCTTTGTTTAGCTGCGCCGTGGCCCTATCGCCCCAGATGCCCATGCCGAGCAAAACAAGCGCCCCGACCAAAACAAAAACACCCAACACCGGATGAATGAGAAAAATAAGTGTTAGAAATAACGGCAGCATCGGCAGGTCAAACAGCGCATAAAATGCTGGTGACGCGATTACCTGTCGAATAGAGCCCAAGTCCCGAACGGTTTGAGCAGCGGCATCCGACTGCCGGGACAGCTCACCAGCCAAAATCAGGCCAGCCATTTTTGATTCGAGCTCAAGGCCCGCCTTTGCCAGCAGCATTTGGCGCACATAATCAAACACGCCGTAGATAACCAAAATCATCAGGGCAAACAAAAACAACGCAACCAGTGTTTCAACACTGCGCGATGTGAGGATGCTGTCATAGACGGAAAACATGAAAACAGGCATCGCCAACAGGCAAACGCTGGCGAGAAAGCTGTAAAGCCCGGCAGAACGGAAGGTCTTAAACAGCTTACGTTCTTCTACTAAATAGTCTGTCAAAAGCGACATGCGCTATTTTCCCCAAAAACCACTCTTATTACAAGCCAATCCAGCGGCAAATGTGCGACGGGTATCGCAATCCAAAACTGACCTGCGACTGTTAGCATACCGCAGCGGGCGTGTCACGGCCCGTATTTCCCGAATTTCAGCTTGGTTGCAACGGCTTATGGCCGAAGGTGGAGGGCTGTGGCTGCCAAAAAATCGACGGGTCAGCGGACAAAGAAAAAGGGAGGCCGAAGCCTCCCTTTCGAAATATATATTTCAAGCCGGTGACTAGATGTCAGTTGCGAGATCAATAGTAGCTGTTGCCAGATCACCGAGAGTGACACCCTGCAAGAATACAGAGTTGCCGCCGCCCAAGTCAATCAACACACCAGCGTTTCCGCCTTGCGTGGTTTCGTCAGCAACATCAAAGATATTAGCGATCGCTAATGTCGAATCGATCTGAAGAGTATCTTCAGCCACATCAAAGTCAGTGATCACGGTATTGCCGCTCAGCGTCGTAGACGTAAACTGGAACGTATCCGCGCCTGCTCCACCTGTCAGCATGTTGTTGCCGTCACCGCCGTCGATAATGTCGATACCGTCGCCACCAGTGATTGTATCGTCACCAGCACCACCTTCAATATCGTCGTTACCAGTTCCGCCGTCGATCCAGTCATCACCAGCTGTTGCGTTGATATCGTCGTTACCAGCGCCGCCAAGAAGCGTATCGTCAGAGTTACCAGTACCTGCATCGTTAATGGTGTCGTCACCATTACCGCCGTCGACATAGTCATCGTTGGCACCGCCGTCTAGAACGTCGTTACCGTCTTGACCAAATATCCGGTCATCGCCTTCACCGCCGACAACACCAGTGTCGTTACCATCGCCACCGCGAATAACGTCGTCACCGGTTCCGCCGTCAATTGAGACTTCATTGCCGGCACCACCGAAGATGGTATCGTTACCAGCACCACCAGTAAGGTCATCAACACCGTCACCACCGAAGAGGCTATCGTTGTTGTTGCCGCCATCGATAACATCGTCACCGCCGCCGCCAAACACAAGGTCATCGCCGTCGCCAGCAGTTACTGTGTCAATGCTGGTGTCAGCACCACCAAAGATAGTGTCGTTGCCGTCCTGACCAAAGAATGTATCAGCACCGGCACCACCACCAAGAACATCACCAGCACCGCCGCCAAACAGGAAGTCAGTACCCGCACCGCCAAACAGTACATCAGCACCGTCAAGGGATGTATTGGCAACTTCACCAACTGCAGCCACCAAATCCGCGCCTGCATCTACCCACTCGGAACCAATCAGCGTGTCGTTTCCGTCACCACCGAACAGTGTATCGGAGCCAGTTGTTGCTGCCGCAGTTGAATCAGTACCAAATGCGTCAGTACCATCACCAACCAGCCTGTCATTGCCGTCAGAGCCGAATGCAATGTCGTTACCAGCATCACCAGACAAATTGTCGTTACCAGCGTCGTCAGCACCAGCGAAGAAAATATCATTTCCGTCGCCACCCTGCCCGGTATCGTCATCGTTACCGCCATTCAGTGTGTCGTTTCCGTCACCGCCAAGCATAACGTCGTTACCGTTACCGCCAAGCAAACGGTCATCACCGTCACCGCCGTTAAAGGTTTCTGCTATGGCATTAGCAGCAACTACACTACCAACAAGGCGAACACCATCGTCTGTAGCCGTGAAAACATTATCAACCTCAGAGGTTGTCAAAGTCACTGTGATCGTCAGTTGGTTACCAGAATCGTCCTCAACAACAACATCAACGGTTTCAGAGGTGGCCGCAGCTGTAAAGCCAAGCGACGCATCAGGTGTATATATCAGTTGAGTGATTGCAGCAGCATCGAGATCAATAGTAGTCTCATCAACTTCGATTTCTGAACCACTTGTCAGGGTAACAGTATCACCGTCAGCAGCAATAGCCTCGCCGTTAACCGAAACAATTGTCCAGTCATCGTTGCCCGCTGTACCTGAATCCGTACCTTCAAGCTCAGCAATCACTGCGCCATCATAAGTAAGAATTGCTTCATCAAGGTCAAGCGCTACTGTATTAGCACCTGTTGGATCCACCACATTGGCCGTTTGCGACCGGGTGAAGTCCTGCCCTGCAGTACTGGTAAGATCAAGCGTAACGTTGTCAAACTGAACAGTTTCAATGTTTGCCAGAGCATCGGAACCAGTATCAACAGTTGATGTTGCACCAGTGTCATCGCCAGCAAAATCACCAAGACCAACTTCACCGTCAATAATTACGGTATCATCATTGGCTCCACCGTCAATTTCGTCTGCACCGTCACCAGCAGTAATGGTATCGTCTCCATCACCTGTAGTAACAACGTTATTGAAAGCACCGCCTGTACCGATCGTCGCTGCTGCTACACCGGCATCACCAGTTGCAACAGTATCGGCGCCGTCGTTGGTTGTGATCGTATCGTTATTGGCACCACCGTCTACATTGTCGTCGCCGTCGCCGGTAGTAATAGTGTCATCACCGTTACCGCCAGTAGCAGTCGTAGCTTCTGTAGAGCTTGTTTCATTGTCTGTGATCGTGTCATCACCGTCGCCGCCATTTAAAACGTCAACGCCAGCACCACCAGTAATAACATCATCGCCAGTTCCACCAGTGACTGTGTCATCACCATTAGCGCCTGCCAAAATATCTGCACCGTCGCCACCGTTGATGCTGTCATCACCGTTGCCGCCGTCTATATTATCAATGTTTGATGATACCCCAACGCCGTTACCACCGCGTAGTGTATCATTACCGTCGCCACCAGCTACAGTATCCTGGCCAGCGCCCGCAGCGATTAGATCGTCTGCGCCCGTGCCCTGAATGTTCTCTGCTGCTGATGTACCAAAAATCTCGTTTGCCATAGTATTTCCTCCTGAAAAGCAAACCTCAAGTCCTATATGAGGCACGAACGTGGGTCTTAATAGCCCCCATGGACACACTCTCTAGCGAGAGAGTGCCAATCATGTCAACTGCATAATTGCATAATAAAAAGTTTCATACTCGGAAATAAATTTCCATCTTCGCCTCACTTACGCCGTAGAACACCATCTTAACGTCCTGATTTCAATACTCAGTTTGCTTTGACGTGCATTCAATGGCTAAACATCCAACATTTGTGACCCGTTTGCAACACTTTGGATGAGCTTCCAGTATTTTGGCAGCAAATCCCTAGTGTCATAACTTGCCAGAATGGTCTGGCGCGCCTGATCACGCAGCGGTTGATAGTCAGCCTTATTGTCCAGAATGTGGCAAAGTTTTTCGATTTGGGCGTCGATATCGAAGAAATCAACCAGCAGGCCATTCTCACCGTCGGTGATCATTTCTTTCACCGGCTCGGTGTCTGAACCAAGAATCAGCGCGCCTGTGCTCATGGCCTCCATCAACGACCATGAGAGAACAAAGGGCACTGTTAAATACACATGTGCCGACGTTATCTGCATTAAGTCGCGAAAAACACGCAGCGGCACGAGCCCCGGCATATGCAGACGCGCCATATCAAAATCAAATTCGCTGAGCGCCCACTCTTTAAATGTTTTGCCGTCAGACCGGGTAGCACCGTATGCGGTCCGGTCATTGCCCAATACCACTACCTGCAAATTCGGCCTTAGCTTCTGCAATCTGGAAACCATCTCCATAAATTGCGGAAAACCACGGTAAGGCTCCATACCGCGCGCTACATATGTAATGACTTCATCGGCTTCGGTTAGGGTCACATCACCGATAGTTGCGGACGCTTTACGATTCGGTGAGAAAAAGACTGTATCGACGCCGTCATGCAGCACGCTGATCCGGCTTTGAAATGCAGCGGGCAACCTGCTGTGCTGAAATTTAGTTGGGCTTTGGCCCCAATCCATCGACGCCATGTCTTGCAGGATCGGTGTATTTTTCATGCGGATGCGCAGCTGACCATTTGCGTCGTATGCATCTTCCTTCAGGAAATCGCCGTCAGAGTTTACGCTATGATAGTACCATTCAAAATAGGTTAGCAATTTGGCATCAGGAAACAGGTCTTTCATAAACAAGTTAGCCCCCCACCCCGAGTGGGCCATTATGATGTCCGGGCGAAAGCCTTTCTCCCGGGACGGCAACAGCGCCTTGTATGCAGCCTGCCCATTCAAAACGGCCCCCTCTGTGGCCACTAAAGAAGGGTGAATACTTTCTGAAGGTTCACGGTGCGGTGTGTAGTTCACCCGCTTCTCAGGAAACTGCTGCTTGTTACTCTCCAGCGTTGCGGCAAACATCTTTACCTTTTTCTTTGGCGCAAGAAATTTGGTAATCCGGCGATATTGCCCTGGAAAATTATTGTGCATGAATAGTATTTTCATCGAGATGCCCTGTTTGCTGCCCAGTGATTACAATAGTGTTTACAATAGTGTTTGCAGTTCAGTGAAGACCCAGTCCAAATGTTTCAAAGCTGTAGCAGCACCTAATCAATATTAATGGGATTTGCAACGATCTTAATACAATGCAACGGTCCACCGTCGTAGCTGCCAGGCCTGCGGCGTAAAACGGTTGACAGCCTTCCTTCAGGGTCTAGGGTCACAGAAATTTACCGCCGATACCGATTGTGTATCTGGTTATATATCTGGTGCAATGGCTTACTAAAATACCTTAGAGGAATTGATGGCAAATATTCTGGTTGCAGGCGGGGCTGGTTTCATCGGGTCCCATACGCTTTTGGCGCTTGATACAGCGGGCCATTCACTGGTGACGCTGGATAACCTAAGTAACGGGCACCGCGACAGCGTTACCATTGGCAAGCTGGTGGAAGGTGACCTTCATGACTCTGCGCTGCTGGACCGCGTGTTAACCGAAAATAAAATTGATGCCGTCATTCATTTCGCAGCCTTCATTGAGGCCGGTGAAAGTGTCGTGAACCCCATGGCATTCTATAAGAATAATGTGGCAGGCAGTTTGAATTTGATCAATGCGATGATTCGCAACAATGTGCGTACCATGGTATTTTCCTCAACCGCCGCGGTATACGGCCAAGAGGGCGGCGCAGCACTTTTATCCGAAACATTACCCAAGCTACCGATAAATCCATATGGCCACAGCAAATGGATGGTGGAGTGCATGCTGCGTGACACCGCTGCGATAGGTAAACTAGATGCGATTGCGCTACGTTATTTTAATGCCGCTGGCAGCGACCCTGAAGGCCGGTTGGGTGAACGACATGATCCGGAGACCCATCTTATACCACTGATTCTGGATGCCGCGCGCGGCGCCCGCGCAGACATAAAGATTTTTGGCAGTGACTATGGCACGCCAGACGGCACCTGCATTCGCGATTATGTTCATGTATCTGACTTGGCAACAGCGCATGTATTGGCCGTCGATAGGCTATTAACCAGAGGCGGGGACGGCACCGGATTTTATGATGCAATGAATTTGGGCACAAGCAACGGCCATTCTGTGCGCCAAGTGATCGAAATGGCCAAACACCTAACCGGCGTAGATTTTAAAGTTGTTGAACAAGCGCGTCGGGCCGGCGATCCAGCGTGCCTAGTGGCAGATGCAAGCAGAGCGCACACTGTGCTAGGATGGCAACCCCAGCGTTCAGACCTTAAAACCATGATTGAAGACACTTGGCGGTTTCGCCGCAATTTGACCTGAAACTGGTTTTGATCTGAAACTGTATTTAGCCTAATAGTGAAGCGGGCGCGACAACACGACAAAGAGAACAAAACCAATGGCAATAATTCCCCCTATCGTTCCGCGAAAAATATTCATCGGTGGCTACACAAAAAGCGGCACAACATTCATTGGCCGGGCTTTTGGTTTATTTAACGGCGTTTATGCCAAAGGCGAGCTGGATTATTTTCGGCTGTTCTCCAAAGGCATGGGTGATATGGCGAGGGCCTACAACGGGAATATCGCTGTAGTAAATAAAGAGGTGTATGACGGTCAAGGTTCACTCGAACCACTTTCGCCCAACAGTTTTCGCGCGTTACACGATAAAACCTTCAATCATATCTTTTTTGCTGGCCAGCCGGTTCCCGATGACTGCGTCACCATTGTCGAAAAGTCACCGCGCAATATTTTTTGGCTCGAGCAGATTACATTGATTTTCCCCGATGCTGTGAACATATGTGTCTACCGCGAACCCAAAGCTGTGTTCAGATCCCTCATGCGCCATATGGCCGACCACAGAGACCCCAAGTTTAACGACCCGGACTTTGCCGAGCGTGCCAATATGCTGAACGGGTTTTGTCCGCGTTGGGAAGAATATGTCAGCATCATCGAGAAAAACCAGCAAAGCCTGAAAGTGGTTCAGTACCAGAATGCCGCCGACGACAATCAAGCTTTTCTGGATTATGTAGAAAAAGATATTTTGCATCACTCGCCCGGACTGAGAGCACCTGTGAAGACTTTAAGCAAGGAGCACTATCTGAAATCGCTGCCGAAAGATACGCGGGCGAAAAGCCTGGTACAGACCGGCTCGCCCAAGATCAAGCTAGCCGACAACGAGACAGCAACGCTGGAGCAATTGTGCCGGGCACCAAATGTTTCTTTCGATTTTTAACGGGTAACATATCAGGCAATCAATGCATATCCTTGTCACCAGTCCTATTCCTTCGCACCCGCAAAATCACGGTAACCGCGCCCGTGTCACGGCTTTGTGCAAAGCGCTGCAGGCGCTCGGAGCGGAGATTCACTATATATACGGCGGACTGGAACAATTATCGGACCAACAGGAACTGGAAATGCGTGAGGCCTGGGAGCATGTTCACATTCTGCCGCCCTACCGTATGGAAGACCGGAAAAAGTCTCATCGGAAACATCACCAAATTGATGACTGGTATGTGGATGCAGTTACCGGTTTAACCCAGCGAATAATCAATACCTGGCGGATAGACTATTGCATTGCCAATTATGTGTGGTTTTCAAAATGGCTGGAAACAGCCCCGGCGGATATTCCAAAATATATCGACACACACGATCTGTTCGGCGGACGACACAAACGACTACGCGCTGACGGACTACCGGAAAGCTGGTTTTCAACCACCAAACAGGAAGAAGCAAAAGGGTTCGCACGGGCAGACACGGTGATTGCCATCCAGTCTGAAGAAGCGAAATTGATGCGCGGGATGACAGAGACTTCTGTGGTGACGCTAGGGCATTTTATCACCCCTGATTTTTTGCCGCCAGCAGATGTGCAAACGGCTCTACAAGCTGGCAAAAAAATAACTGTTGGGTACATGGCGAGCGACAATCCAATCAACCAGCAAAGCCTGGTAGAGATGGACAGCGCTATAGGCCATCGCGGTGAATTGCTGGAGCGTTTCGAGTTCAGGCTGGCAGGCAGTATTTGCGGAGCAGCGTGCGCCCGGGACACACAGTTTCAAAAACTGGGGTTTGTACCCGACGCCCGATCTTTTTATGCGGCATGCGATGTTATCATCAACCCCAATATTGGTGGCACTGGCCTTAAGATAAAATCGATCGAAGCAGCAGCATACGGTAAAGCATTGGTGGCAACTGCTGATGCCATGGCTGGCATTGAAAGTCAGTTCCCTGCTCACGCCCTTGCGGACGCAAGTGCCATTGTTGACTTTCTAGCATTGATGGACCCCGAGCAAGCGATTGCCGACGGTGAAAAAGCATCAAAAGCGTTGGTTGAAAACTATGTGGCAGACCAGTCTGCGGCCATGCAGACATTGTTCCCCAAACTATTCGACCACAAAGACAAGCAACCCGTGGGTTCTGGAACGTGACCGCAACCAGTAAAATATTGCTCGTGGGGTCGTTGCCGCCTACCCAAACTCACGCAGCCCTTTTGACCCATTCGATTGCCTCGGCAGCGGCTAGTTCCGGTATTGAGATTGTGTGCCTGATTGATGCGTTGGCGCCGCCGCCTGCAAACCACTTGCCCTACACAGTGGTCCGATCCTTCGATGCGTTTATCCAATCCGGCGCGGCGGACAAATGGCCCCGGTTGTTTGTGATTGGGTCAAGCGGCGATAGCTTGCCAGTTATCGAAACATTGCAGGCAGCACCTGGCGCAGTAACTGTGGCCACACAATCTCTCTTTGATAACGCGCTGCCCTGGCTGCGAACATCAGCTGATTTCCCCGCCAATATGGTGGATTGGCTAACGAGCGCTTACGGCGATGCAGGCGCGGTGATCGCAGACGCCTATACTAGTCACCGCCGATCGTCAGCCGGGCTCGCTGGCGAAATACCAGCGTTTGACTTGTTGTTAAAGAAAGCAACTGCTCATCTGGGACTAAACCCATTGCAGGCTAGCCGACTAACCGGCGCAGGGTTCGCCCCATCGGCCTTGCCGTCAGTACCAACAGCTACAACCGAAAATACCATATCCAGCGATAATTCACCGCTCCGGATTTCGATTATTGGCGCAGATGCAGCCACCGCTTCTGCGGTGTCTCAGGCGCTTAACTCCAGCGGCGTATCGCAGCGTTTGGAGTTGGCATTCTTGGATCGCTTTTCTAACCAAACTGCACCCGCCATTTTGGCTTCAAACGTGGTCGCAATTCTTGACGGCAATGATGCAGCCAGTTGCCCCTATTTTGAATTAGCCGCCACAAATGCCATTCCGTTGATTTTGGTCGGCCAGCACTGGGCAGGCGCGCTGCCGGTCGGTGCTTGTATCAACCTAAGCGATCCCTCGTCATCAACGCCGCTGGTGCATGCACTGGCCGCGTTAGTATCCGTCGACGGACTATTGGGAGGGCTTGCGCAGGGTCTCAAAAAATACGGGCAACAACTCGGGCAACCAGATGCCTGGGCAACAAAGATAGTAGTTGCAGCAGCGACGGCCAAGCAGGCTAATTTTGTCGAAATTTTCCCGATGTTTCAAACGCAAAAACCAGAAGTTTTCACCAAACAACCAACTTCTTCAGGTGTAAATGCAAGCGGTATTTTTGCGCTCATTGGTTCGGTTCCAGCACAGCCTATTTTGCGACAGCTTTATCCGGAACTGGACGTTGCAGCCTGCCCCAAGTTTCTAACACCGGAAATTGCGCAAGCAACGGCAGATTTTATCGGGCTACCCGCAGCTCAATTGCAGGACCGGATGGGATTTGAGGCCCCTTTGGTTGCCAGTAATCAGATTGTCAGTGATCAGGCAGAAAGCCTGCCTCAAACGTCCAGCAGGAAACCACGCCTGTGGGCGGATATTTTGCCCGGGTTGCGGCGTGCCAGCCAAGCACTGGAATTTGGGTGTACTGTCAAGGGCGCAGCATCGACCCCGCCGTCTGTCCAAAAGGCAAATTGGACCTTCAAAATACCTGCTGATATCGCCGAAAACGAAAAAATCAGGTCAGCTTATGATAGCAACTCAGGCTTTTATTGGACCTACGATCCGGTTCGCGGGGAACTCAAGTGTATTGTGATGACTGGCGGGCGTGGTTGTCTTGAATTCCGCGCGCCAGCAGATACATCCTTTGTGGTGACAGATATGTCCGCCACGAACATCGCAAAAAAAGAAGCGGGTGCCAGATTTGAAATTCCTGATCACGGACTGGGAATGTTCAAAATCGCTATTCTACCATCCAGCAACACAAGTAGCCTCAATATGATGAAATCGCTTGCCCAAGACGGCCTGCTTCTGGAATGGTCTGCCCTATGAACAAAAAAACCGACATAGAAACAGAAAACGACGTTAATCGCGATGAGAGCGGCAACGAGGGTGGCAAGCCAGCGGGTCATTTTCAAACGCCCGAGCCTCGTTTTCCCAATGCTGCGGTTACCTTTGTTGATGCTTTGCTTGATATTCAACGCCAGCGGTTCGAACGCGAACGCTCGGTCGGGCAATCAATTACCCCGCCAAAGAATAGTGATTTACCCAATCACGTTAAGCTCGCCGCGTCTGCCCACTTTATGGCTGACAGTGACAATTTCATTGGAACCGGCTGGAGCGAACTGGGACACCGACGCGACGGCACTGCCTTCCGCTGGATGGGCAGGATCGGCACGCTCCTCGTGCCAGTGGATTTAACCGAGGGCGGCACGATAACCATCAGCGGCTGCGGCTATACAAAGAAAAAATTCCTCAAGAACCTGACGCTGTGGATCGATGATCAGCAACTATCTGGCGAAATGGCCCGCAAGGGATTTAACAGCTGGATTTTTACTGGCACCATACCACCCATGAAATGGCGACCCTATTCTATCTTGAGGTTGCAATCAGCCGGGCAAGCACGCCTGGCAGTTGGCATGGACACATATGCCAGTGTTGCTGTTAGCGACATACAAATTGAAGCCGGAAAAAACTAGCCGCACTACTTCGTGTGATGTTGCTCGGTTTTGGTTTGGTAAGATCCCTGCTCATTTTTAGACAGACCCAAAAATCCAACAACCGCAGCTTTATATTTTACCCTGAAACTATCTTTCCAAACAGTCTGCAACATCTCAGCTGCTGGGTTAGTCACCGAAATTTTACGCAGGGCCGGACGTTCGAAAAATGTGGTAAGCATTTTCAAGACATCTATTGGGTTTTCGATCGATTCCTCATAAGTAACTGTGCGAAAATATGGTAGCAGCCCAAACATCTTTTCGTAGCGAGCTTCGGCGGCGATTATTTCCAGCACAACCGGCAAAAGGGCCTCTGCATTCGGTTCTACTGGGTCACTCTTGCTATCGATTTGCATCAAAGCAATTTGATCAGCCCGATTGCGCCGGGTCATGAAAATCAACCGCGCTTCCGCCGCCACAAGAAAAAACTTGAATTTCTTCTGCGAAAATAAGCCCTGTTCTCTCAAGTGATCGATAAGCGTCAACTCTAGATCAAAAATAACATGGCCTTGCAGGCCCTGCAATTTGGCAGCGACCCACCGCACCAGATTGAAGTCCTGCTGGCATTTAACCCACAAGGTTTCAGCAGGCTTTATTGCAACGACTGCGTCGGCTAATTTATTGGCTTCAATCAAACCTTGCAGGTAGCCGGAACCACTGCAAGGCGATGAAATAACCACAGTCACTTCAGCGCCCGTTGCGGCTACGGAAGCCAAGTCAACGCTGCCGCCGCGTTCCCCGTATGTGGCAGAAATAATAGTCGCCTCGGGAAACTGTTGTTTTAATCGGCGCACATAGGCAAGCTCGCTGTTAAGAAGAAGCACAAATACACGGTCAGCAGCCGCCACTAGTTCCGGCGTTAGGCTGCCGGGCGACAGAAGTTTTGTTTGCCCGCCAACTGCTGCTTCGGTCAGTATCTCGATAACCACATCGTCTGCGACCAAAATGTCAGTGTCCGCAATACCTGCCGCGGCGAATGGCCATTGTTCTGCCGAAGCAAGCTCGCACAGACCCGCATGCAAATGCGCCGGCAACGCCCCTGCACCCGCAAACATCATCCTTGGTTGAAACTGATCTCCAGCGGCCATTTTAAAGGATTTCCTTCACTTGAGCCAAATCCTGATCATCACAGTTGCGCCTGATTTCTTCAGCTGCTTCAATTGTCCGTTCCCCTTGCGGGAAATCAATTTTCAGTGTGCTCTCGTTGCCGGGGAACGCATTGTGCCACTTGTGAAACGCCTGATGATAGTCGGCGCGGTCACCTGATAACTCTCGCCGGAAGCTATTTCCGTCGGCCTGCCAGGTGAAGCCGGAGTTTTTGCCTCGCGTCAATGATCCATCGCGCAACAAACCGGTGTATAGATGGTGCCTGAGATGTCGAACATTTCGCCTGCCAAACACATGCTCTAGCCGCGTGATAAATTCGGTGTCAGCCGAAATGCGCACGCAATCAAAATAACCAGTTTTCTCCAACACTTTCTTGCGGTCGAACATCAGGCTTATCGCCGCCATGCGTTCAGACTTTCCGTCAATTTCCAGTTCTTCGCCAGCGTCATTAACTCGCCGCCAGCGCGCCGTGTAAGCAACAACTTCTGGGTTGGCTTTCAGCGCCCCCAATTGCATCATCAACCGATCGGGATGAGATATATCATCGCTGTCATGGGTGGCCACATAATCGCCCGCGGCATGCATAATACCCCAGTTTTTGGACCAATAGGTGCCGTGGTTGGTGGGCGAGCTGAATATCCTTAACCGGTTATCATTATATTTGATATTCCTCAAACGCCGCACAGTATCATCGGTTGACGCGTCATCAATAACCAGTAATTCTAGATTTGGATGGCTTTGCTCGAGCACAGACTCCACTGCTGCTTCGATCAGATGACCGGTGTTGTGAGCAGTCATCACCACCGAGATTTTCACATCGCCATACATATCGCCGAGAGCCCGAAATTTGCGGGTCTGACGCTGGAACATATGTTGTCCAACAGCGCGCAGTGGCGGTTTATCGGAATCAAGAAAGAATGCGAGCGGGTCGCGGTACAGTTTCCTGGCTTTTCGGTACATGATATTGCTCGCGCCTTTGCGCCTTCACCCTGTTACAGGCGAAGAACAACTCCGGCTGACAAAGCCAGCTGGTAGAAAATAGTGATTATATCTTGCGCAAGCTGGAAGCTCTTGGTCTGAACCCGCGGTAGCACAAAAATTTCATCGCCGGGATATAAGCTGATACCCCTGCCTCGCAACTGCTTTTTACTCACTTTATCAAAGCTGCCATCCCGATGCAGAATCAATACATTTGATGCGCTTCGGCTTTGAGTGAAACCGCCAGCCTGCTCAATATATTGCTCAATGGTACTGCCGCTTTGGAACGCCATTGCGCTTGGGAATAATACGTCACCGTGTACCATCACCAAATTGCTGGTCCGGGGAATGCGAATAATATCGCCCTGTTCCAGTAAGATGTCATCGACCGAAGAGGCACTGCCTAGCGACACTTGACCTTTTGGTTCCACATTACGCGCACGCTCCACCCACTGCAAAATAAGCTCGGCTTCTCGTTGTCTGAGTTCGGCCTCTGCTTTCGTTTTTGATCGGGCGGTTAAAACACTGGCTTCCAGCGCGCGTAGCTGCGCTCTCAATGTCTCTTTTTGGCGCTCTTTTACGCTAATCCGCAGCAGTTGCACGGCATCGCGCTGGGCGTTGGGCCCAAAACTTACTTGCGAGAGCAGCTGCCCCATTGTCGCACCGTAAGGCATAACGAATTCCTGCGCGCTTGTATGCTCGCCTTCAACTCGTACCGAAATCGTTCCCTGAAGCTTGTCAGAGACAACCTCCAAAACATCACCTGGATAAATTGTTTCGATTTGGGCAGCATCAATCGCTAGATATTGAATTTCAGTTTTTGCTTGGTTATTCCGGCTGATGCGAATGTGGGTCGCTTGTGGATTTGGCCGAGCCAGCTCCAACAATTTGGCGACTGTTGTTTCTTGGCTGACAAATTCAAAAGCATTTTGGTTTTGTACGTCACCTAAAACTGCCGCCCGGGACAACACAGGCCGCACAACGATCGTGTCCCCGTCCGCTATCTGGAACGACGGCAAAGCCCCGGTCAGGATAAAATCATACAAATTAACCGACTGATATTCGCGCCCTGCCCGCAGAACTTTTACGTCGAGGAATGACCCGCGCTGAGGGTCAATCCCGCCCGCAGCGTCGAGGAAAAACAAAACAGAATCAGACGAATGACCAGCAAAAAGGCCGGCTTGCTTAACAAACCCGGTAACAAAGACCTTTACTGGTTCCGCACCGTCCAGGCTTGCATACACGCCGACATTTCTGCGAAAAACGGTTTTTACAGCTTCGGCAACAACTTCGTTGAGGTCTTGGTTTTTAACGCCTTGCACCGCGACCGGACCAACTTTGGGTACAAAAATATTGCCTTGGGCATCCACCGACACGCCGCCTGTAAATTCAAATCCACCCCACATTTTTAGCGATATCTTATCGCCTGTGGAAATTTCATAACTGGGGTTAAAGCCGACAAAAGACTGATTAGCAAATTCGCCGCCAAAAATTGCCGCTCCGAAAGCCTTGTTCCCCGGCACAACGGTATTTGGCTTCGCGTTAGCCGCTTCACCGTCCTGCGCAATCGGCGCAGCTTGCGCATAAGCTGGCAGGCTTATGCCAGTTGCAAGTGACACAATCATCAAGCTTTTAACCAATGTTTCACACAGGTTTTTCAGGATCGTTTCCACTTTGCTAAAGACGTTAGACATCTCTGTGCTCCCGGATTGTCGCAATGACCATCGCAGCGATTCCATAAATTAAATTGAGAATAACAAAAAGTGTCGCAAGGTTATAGAGCTTGCGTGGCAACAGTGCCGAATCCGGCACTTGGGGCGATTGAACAACCACCAGGTGCTTTAGCTTACGATAACTTTCTACCCGTGCCTGCTCCAACGTTTGCAACGTGCCCTTATATATGTCCATGGCAAACTCAAAGGAAAGACGAAGCTCTTCAAAACGAGCGTTTACCTGATTAATTGACTGATCACCCTGCCCAGCAAACTTATCCCGTTCCTGATCAAGTTGATTTTGGATGCCTGCAATTCGGTCACGTACTGACACCAGCTCGGCGGCATCCTTTTGAAGATAACTTGTGAGCACCTTTTCTTCGGCTTCAAGACGAACCAGTTCACCTTGCATGTCATTGACAACAGCCTGAACAGCGGCGCCGGTGGCAACCGGGTCAAGCAATTCGTTTTCGGTTTGAAAAGCAAGAACAGCGCCCCTGCTATCGCTGACCGCAGCGCGCGCCCGGGCCAGTTCCAGCTCGACAAAGGCTATTTCCTGCACGGCGATTTTTTGACTAACACTATTGATATAGACCTCGGCCTGCTCCACTACCGCAGCAGCCACTGCCTGTGAAAATTCCGGTGTAAACCCCTGGCTACTTATGGTGAGGATATTCGATTCAGCCTCGATAACAACCGATAGATGCTCGCGGAAATAGGTAAGAAAATCTTCTTCAGATGCACCAGCGGTCA
>JAJFIU010000026.1 GCA_021774695.1 Alphaproteobacteria bacterium
TGAAGTTGGTCAGAAGAATGGCGGAAAGCGGCGAGCTTTCTATTCAGTTTCTATTGAACGCGCTTCGACAACAACGGGTTGCTGTTTTTGTCGCAGGCATGGGCGAGTTGGCGGGAGTGAACTTCCGCACAGCGTGGAGAATTTTCTCCGACACCGGCGGTGAGAGCTTTGCGGTTCTGGCAAAAGCGGTCGGAATTGAACGCAATCAATTTACCAGTATTTATTTGTTGGTGGTTCAGGCCCGTGACGGCGGTGCACCTAAATCACCGGGTGTAATTAAAGAAATTCTTACGCTTTTTGACGCAACTTCCGAAGCGAATGCCCGTGGTGCACTGCAGGTGTGGCAGCGGGATAGCGCATATCAGGAAGCGATTGAAGAGCTCGATAAAGTAAGTTAGGGGGCGCTGTTTGCGCGGCAAACGGCGAAATTGGAGCACATAATGGCAAAGCCTACGATTGAAGACAGCAAAGTCATCGACTTATATATGCGGCGTGGCAAACAGGTGTCGGCAAAAGATGCATTTGGCGCAACCATCGAACGCGGTGCCAATCATGAGGTGCCTGCAAACGAACAAATATTGGGATTGCTATCCAACATATTGGTGGACGAATCTCTGCCATTTTATGTGGCGGCACTTGATGGCACGGTTATGCATACCAATAAGCATTATAATAAAGTCGATGCATCGCTGGGCGAAATGACTTTGGCTCCAGGAGCTGCGGACTGCGTCGGCCAATTCCGAGTGCCCTCCCTGAAACCAGTGATCGATGATGTACTTGTCAGTGATACCACTGTGCGTGCTGAAGAAATTGTTTCAATCAATGATCGCGATCGGGTTTTCCTGGGACGACACATTCCAGTCCGAAACGAACGCCGTGAAATTATTGCGGTCGCGGGTACCTATGAAGACGTTACGATGCAGATAAGGGGCATCGAAGAAGCAAATAAAACCCAGGCACAGTTTCAGGACTTTGCCCGCGCCAGTTCGGACTGGTTCTTCGAATGCGATGCAGATTTGAGGGTTTCCTCCCTTTCGGATAGATTTACCGCAATTGTTGGTCAACCAGCATCGTTGTTTATTGGTTCTCGTTTTGAGCAGTTTGGCCGTTTTGAGAAAAACCTTGAAGGTCGTTTTGATGGACCACGTGCCCTAACATCTAGGAAACCGTTCAGAGAGCAGTTGTATATTGTGTCTGACCCCAGCGGATCAGAGCTTAAATTTCATCTGTCAGGCGTGCCGGTTTTTGATCGAAAGTCCGGAAACTTTAAAGGATTTCGTGGTGTAGGCATGGATATCACAAGCCTGTACGCCCAATCTGATGAACGGCAAGCAGCCAAGGATGAATTGGAAAGTCTTTTTGCAGAGCTTACTCGCAATAACATTGCTCTGGACGTTGCAACCGAACAGGCTAAGAGCGCGCTGCGTGCAAAGAACGAGTTTCTTGCCGCAATGAGCCATGAGCTGCGTACGCCGCTCAATGCTATTATCGGGTTTGCAGAAGCTTTCCAGCATGAAACATTTGGTGATCTTGATGATACATATATCGAATATTCAAAGGACATACGGACGTCTGGCGAACATTTGCTGGGGCTGATTAATGACATACTGGATGTGGCTGTTATCGAGGGCGGCGGGTTGTCGCTTCAGCTGGATCAGATTGGTGTAGAGCAACTAGTGGCAAAAGCAGTCAATATGAATATTGAGGCTGCAAAATTAAAAGGGCTCAAAACTTCGGCGTTGGCCTTGTCCACAAATTTATGTGTTTTCGCAGATGACCGTCGGGCAACCCAGATACTGGTTAATTTGTTATCCAACGCGATTAAATTTACTCCCGAAGGCGGTGAAATTGGTATCGAGATGATGAAAACTGGAAACTCGCTTTCGCTGACGGTCTGGGACACCGGAGTTGGGATTTCCAAGGAGCAGCAAGCCCGAGTGTTTGAGAAATTCCATCAGGTTACAGACCATATCTATTCACGCAGGCAAGAGGGAACTGGCCTTGGTTTGCATATTTCCAGGGAATTGGCGCGGAAAATGGAAGGGGAGCTTTCAGTAGACAGCATCGAGGAGCAAGGTAGCCGGTTTACGGTCACATTGCCGATTGCCACTCGCGCCAATGTAGATGGTAGTTTTATTTAGAACAAAAACCCGATAAGGGACGGGTGATGGGCCTCTGCCAGCAATGGTGGAGGCCTTTTAACTAGTCGGTTTTGGTTAATGTATAAACTGTTCGGTAAATATCCGCTCGGCCAGTGAATGCTCCGCATCAAACATAATCTGCAGATTGCGGTCCCGCGCTTCCTCAATCAATACATGGCGCACATCGCGTACTTCATGCATATCAGCAACCGCTGATACCGGCCGTTTTTGGGGTTGATTGATGGTCACTTCAACGGTGACATTATGGGGTAAAAGTGCTCCACGCCAACGGCGAGGTCGAAAAGCGGAGAGCGGTGTCAGTGCAAGCAAGTCAGAGCCAAGCGGTATGATCGGACCGTGCGCAGACAGATTGTAGGCGGTGCTTCCAGCGGGGGTAGCAACCAAGACGCCGTCACCAACAAGTTCAGGAATACGCACTTTGCCGTCGATGGCAACGCGCATGTGCGCTGCTTGGCGTGTTTCCCTCAACAATGACACCTCATTAACAGCCAAATATTCAACAACCTCACCGTCACACCTAGTTGCACGCATCCTCAACGGGTGTAGCGTGAAGGTATCTGCTTTGCCGATGCGTTCTTGCAGATCGTCCGCTGAAAACTCATTCATCAAAAAACCCACAGTGCCTTTATTCATGCCAAATATTGGCTTCCCGAAGTCCATATAGGCGTGCAAAGTTTGCAGCATGAAACCGTCGCCGCCGAGGGCGACAATTACATCTGCGTCACGAACGCCGACAGATTTTATTTTGTTTTTCAATGCCTTGGCGGCTTTACTGGCTTCGCCGAAATCACTGGCAATGATAGCTAATTTCATAAAATATCCGATTGTGGCTTCACTTTATTATAGTCATATCTCGCCGTCATGCGAGCGTAAACTATCGACTGTGTTGTTGGGTTAGCCGCCAGTTTGGCTCATATGACGGTCAACTTTTCCGACCATTTGACCGTTACTCATCGCAAAATCATGACCCTTGGGCTTTAGTCCCATCGCGGTGTCGAGGGCTGCGGAAAGCTCTTCCTCTTTGCCTTGCGACCTTAAAGCCGCACGAAGGTCGATATGATCGTCTTGCCCGAGACACATGTAAATTCTGCCGGTGCAAGTAACCCTGACGCGGTTGCATCCGTCGCAAAAATTGTTAGTCAGCGGCGTAATCATGCCCAGGCGACTTTTGCTGTCACCAACAGAAAAATAGCGGGCAGGACCACCAGTTTTATGAGTGCTAGGCTCAAGAGTAAATCGTTGCTCTAACGCGTTTTTTACGGCTGTGAGTGGGAGGTAACTAGACTCTCGTGCATCTTGAACTTCGCCGAGAGGCATGGTCTCAATAAGTGTCAGGTCAAGGCCTTCCTGCACCGCCCACTCAACAAGGTCAGGAATTTCAGTTTCATTGAAGTTGCGCATAGCTACGGTGTTGATTTTCACACGCAGCCCGGCTGCTTTCGCCGCCTGAATGCCCTCAAGGACCGTTTCTAGTTTGTCGCGGCGACTAATCGCCTTGAAGCCTTCCGCCGACAATGTATCCAGCGATACATTGATGCGTCTTACGCCAGCCCTGTATAGATCTTCGGCCATCGTGGGAAGCTGGGTACCGTTAGTCGTGAGTGTGACTTCGTCCAACAGTCCTTGCTCAACTTTGCTGCCGAGCGCTCTGACCAACCAAAGAATGTTTTTACGCACCAAGGGTTCGCCGCCGGTAAGCCGGATACGCCGAACGCCCCTGGCGATAAAGGCCGAACTTAGTTCGCATAATTCCTCAAGGGTTAATACATCACTTTTGGGCAGAAAAGTCATGTCTTCTGCCATGCAATAACGACATCTCAAGTCGCAGCGATCCGTAACCGACAAACGCAAGTAATTAATTGTCCGACCAAATTGGTCCGTCAATTGTTTGTTCTCGCTTGAAGATTTAACCGGTACATCCATAGCCCGCAATGTTGGGGCTAATCATTTGTTCGTCAAGACAAACCGACGTGATATTTTAAAAACCGAAGCATAATTGACGATGTGGGACTGCAATCAGCCTTTTTTGTCCACCAGCAAACCGAGCGAAACCTCAGCACTTTCAGCAATCCGCTTAAAAGCAAAGGCGCTGGCTCGAAACTGTAACTCGGTCAGCTTAAAATCGGATATCTGTTGGATCAGTGGATTGGTTTGTGTTGCCCCGTGGGTTTGGGCGCCTGAAGCGACTTTGGTGTGGTTTTTCCCATTTCCCGGCTCAAGCGGTTGGCCTGTTGTGGTTTTGAGTATGTCACCTGCCAGCTCAGTCGCTCGTTTTTGTGCCTTCAACATTCCCATCGCTGCTGTGTCGAGTGCTTTAATCATCACAATGCCCGCCATTTCTTGCCCAAACCACCATAGCGAACTAAGTTGAAGCTACTGTAAATAATCCGCTAAAAATTTAACAAATTGGTTGAGGACTGTTGAATGGAAATTGATGTTGTCATCGATGTGGTGTGCCCATGGTGTTATGTGGGAAAAAAACAGTTGGACAAGGCGCTGGCGCAGCGCCCGGGCCTGGTATCGGCTGTTCGTTGGCGGCCTTATCAGCTTTCCAGCGAGACCCCGACCGAGGGCGTTGATCGCGCAGAGCATTATGCTAAAAAATTTGGCGATAGTCCGCAGTATCGGGCCGCACGCGAGCATTTGCTTACAGTAGGAAAAAGCCTTGGCATCGCGTTTGATTTTGAGAGCAAGTGCCGGATAGCCAATACGCTCGATGCTCACCGTTTGATCAAATGGGCCCTAACTGCTGGCGTGCAAAGTGCGGTGGCGGAGGGCTTGATGAAAGCCTATTTTGAGGACTGTGCCTTTTTGGGGGACCACACTCTTTTGGTTGATATTGCTGCCAAGGCGGGGATGGATGCAGATTTGGTAAAAGATCTGCTCGCAGGTGATAAAGATAAAGACCTGATCGCGGTAGAAGTGCAGCAAGCCCATCAAATGGGTATTCAGGGCGTTCCCATGTTTATCTTTAACGGAAAATCCGGTGTTTCCGGTGCGCAGGAGGCCGCAGTTTTGGTGGAGGTCATCGATAAAGTGCAAGCAGAAGCTGCATAACACAAATTCTTGGCATTATTTGCCAGCATAAAAGGGACGGTTTTAACCGTCCCTTTTGCGCCACGCGGGAGGTGCGTGAAAGTGGCCGGGAGCATAAAGGGAACGATGGGGACCAAGCTCCCGGCTTAAGGCTGTGGGTGCAGCCCTAAAACTTTAGCAGCAGGCCGCCTTTGGCTTGCCACTGGCCGGTATCATTGCCGTAGGTGGTGTAATCACCGCCCAGCCGAAAACTTATGCTCTCACTTAGTGCGCGCTCATACCCGCCGCCAAATCGCCAGCCGCCGTCGGTGAAACTATCGTTCGGCGTACCAACCGGGTTAAAGGCAGTTTGAGCATAACCTGCCTTCGCAAAGAGAAGATTGCTGCCGTCGCCGAAAGTCTGGCCGAGGGTAAGCGATGTGCTCCATTCATATTCAGACTTAAGTCCGAGTGCGTTGTTTTCATACCCGCTGTCGCCGAATGTGCCTTCAAGACCCATAACAAGACCATTGTCCATTTGTTGGCGGTAACCAATTACACCGCCGTAATAAAGGCTGCGGTCCCGTTTCAGATCACCAGATACTTTGGTCCAGTCGACGCCGGCTTCAATGCCGCCGTATAGGCCGCTAAAGGGTTTGTCTTCCTGTGCTGTTGCAGGGATGGTAAGTGCCGTTCCAACTACGGCTAATATAAGGATCTTCGATTTCATTATTTTCCTCCAGAATCCTATGCTGTCAGTCGTTGACACAGCGAGTATGTTCGCTGCCAACACTGATGAAACTGGTCCCAGAGTGCGGCAATGAAATGAGCAGCAAGTGGCGAAAAAAAGAAAAATTATGGCGGATTAAGGCCGCGATACGCAAATGTGGCGGCGATGCCTTTTTAGGCGTTGTTTAATAAGCTGCTTTTTTCTGGCGCCGAGCGAAGAACTAACCAGCCAAGTATTGCCGAGAGCAAACTGGCGATTAAAATACCAATACGCACCTGTGCTATTTGCTCGCTGTCGCTGAAGGCGAGGCTGCCAATAAACAGGCTCATGG
This sequence comes from Alphaproteobacteria bacterium, assembly GCA_021774695.1. Taxonomy (GTDB): domain Bacteria; phylum Pseudomonadota; class Alphaproteobacteria; order Sphingomonadales; family Kordiimonadaceae; genus Kordiimonas. The sequence continues at coordinate 6,239 of JAJFIU010000026.1, forward strand.
TGAAACCTATGCCAGCTAAATGCCCGGCTCTCCATATGTGGCGCATCGTCATGCCTGTGGGCAGGCTTGAACGCAGGAAATAAAATGCCAAGGCTGCACCAGCCACAACACCCAGTGGCTTTCCAATAACCAACCCGAGCACCACGCCCATGCTGATAGGCTGCATAATGGTATCAAAATCGATACCGGCGAGATTTACACCAGCGTTTGCCAGTGCAAACAGGGGTAAAATAATAAATGCCACCGGGTAATGCAGGTTATGCTCCATCTCGGTGAGCGGTGAATGTCCGTCTTTGTCTTTAGATCCCGGGATTGCCAGTCCCACCGCAACACCAGCCAATGTTGCGTGTACGCCTGATTTCAACACGCAAATCCAGATGAATAGCCCAACGAATAGGTACGCTGATGTGTTGCGTATGCCGTATCTGTTCAACGCATATAAGGCGAGGCAACCGGAGAAACCGAGAACAAGAGACAATAGCGAGAGTTCTGAGGTGTAAAAAGCGGCAATGACAATAACCACGCCGAGATCATCAATGATGGCTACCGTCAGGATGAAAACTTTTAATGCAGTAGGGGCACGACTTGCAAACAATGCCAATATTCCGATGGCAAATGCAATATCTGTGGCGGTTGGAACAGCCCAACCATTGAGGACGCTGGGGTCACCCATGTTAGGAACGGCGAACAATAGTGCAGGCACAATCATGCCGCCTGCCGCAGCCAAAATCGGAAGTGCAATATTCTTGGGATCGGACAAGCTGCCTGTTTGGATTTCCTGTTTGATTTCAAGGCCAACTAACAGGAAGAAAACCGCCATCAACCCTTCATTGATCCACAAGAGAATAGGTTTTGAAAGCCCGTAGCCGCTGACTGAGATCGTGCCTTGGGCTTCCAGAAGCGCATTGTAATAAGGAGCAAGCGCAGAATTATCCCAAATCAATGCAATCGCAGCTGCAGCGATCAACAGAAGGCCGCCAATGGCGTCCTGTGACAGGTTGAGTTTCATGGCCCCTCCGAACAGATTTTTTAGTATCTTCTGTGTGCCACAAACTTGGTGCACATGCACGATATTACAATTGTCTAAGCGCTAATTTGGGAGATCAAACAGCTATTGCTACTGCTGCCAACTTGCGGGTGATGGCGGAGGCCGATTTAAGGCGAGTGCTCACCTTGTCCATTCGGGCAAAATACACCAGTTTGTGGTCTGGGCGAAGTTTAGCGGTTTGGCCGGTTGCCGAGATGAAATCGACAAGACCAGCCGGGTTGGCAAATTTGTCGTCGCGGAAGCTGAGAATTAACCCTTTAGGACCAGCCTCAAGCCTGTCAATACCGGCGCGTTTGCTGTGCCCCTTAATAATCATGATAGCCGCCAACTGTTTAACCTCGGAGGGTAGGGGACCAAACCGGTCAATCAATTCGGCGCAGAAGGCGTCTACATCTTCACGGGTTTCCAGGTCAGCCAAACGACGGTACAAAGCCATCCTCTGAGTAAGGTCAGGCACATATTTTTCTGGTATCATGACAGTGGCGCCCAGGTTTATCTGCGGCGACCAGCTGCTTTCCGTAAAGTCGTCTTCCGACTGGCCTGCGCGCGCTTCGGCAACGGCCTCTTCCAGCATTTTTTGGTACAATTCGACACCCACCTCACGGATATGTCCTGATTGTTCGTCGCCCAACAGATTGCCTGCACCGCGAATATCCATGTCGTGACTGGCGATAGAGAAGCCTGCGCCCAGCGTATCCAGCGCTTGTAATACCTGAAGCCTTTTGTCCGCGTTTTCTGTCAACCGACGACCTGGAGGTGTTGTCAGGTAAGCATAGGCCCGGGTTTTTGACCGCCCCACACGCCCGCGAAGCTGGTATAGCTGTGAAAGGCCAAACATGTCTGCACGGTGGACAACCATGGTATTGGCGGTCGGAATGTCGATGCCAGACTCGATTATTGATGTGGAGAGCAACACATCGTAGCGCCCTTCATAATAGGCCGTCATAACATCTTCGATGGTTTTTGGCGCCATCTGGCCGTGCGCCATGATGAACTTCACTTCGGGCACCTCTTCGCGCAGGAAGGTGGCTGCTTCCTCTAGGTCTGCGATGCGCGGGCACACATAAAAGCTTTGGCCGCCGCGATAATGCTCCCGCAGCAGTGCTTCGCGTACCACCATAGTATCGAAAGGCAGAACAAATGTTCTGACGGCAAGCCGGTCCACAGGCGGTGTGGCAATAAGCGAAAGGTCGCGAATGCCGGACATGGCCATTTGAAGCGTGCGTGGGATAGGTGTTGCCGTCAGTGTCAAAACATGGACATTGGCCTTGAGTTCTTTGAGTTTCTCTTTGTGTGCCACGCCGAAATGTTGTTCTTCATCAACAATAAGCAGGCCCATGTCCCTAAATTTGATATCTTTAGCCAGCATTGCGTGGGTACCAATCACTATATCGGTCGTGCCTTTTTGCATTTCATCTTTGGTTGCTTTCATGGTTTTGCCAGGAACCAACCTTGAAAGCTGACCAATGCGAACCGGAAGCCCTTTGAAGCGTTCGGTAAAGTTAAGATAGTGCTGACGGACCAAGAGCGTGGTTGGTGCAACTATCGCAACCTGATGGCCTTCCATGACCGTAAGAAAGGCTGCACGCAGCGCAACTTCGGTTTTGCCGAAGCCCACATCGCCGCAAATCAGGCGATCCATTGGCTTTCCGGAAGCTAAATCACCAATAACGTCGGTTATTGAGCGAAGCTGGTCGTCGGTTTCGGTATAAGGGAAGCGTGCGCAAAATTCATCGTACATGCCTTCCTGAATTGTGATGCGTTGGCCTTCCTTAAGTGCGCGGGCGGCTGCCAATTTAATCAACTGATCCGCCATCTCGCGGATGCGCTTTTTCATCTTGGCTTTGCGGCCCTGCCACGCTACGCCGCCGAGTTTGTCTAGTTGGCCGCCGGCATCTTCACTGCCGTAGCGCGAGAGTATTTCGATGTTTTCCACCGGCACATACAGCTTGTCGCCGCCCAGGTAAGACAGCAGCAGGCAATCGTGGCTAGCACCGGACACAGTGATTGTTTCCAGGCCTATGAATTTGCCGATGCCGTGACTGACATGAACAACCAGGTCGCCGGGTGCAAGTGTGCTGGCTTCCTTCAGGAAGTTATCTGCTCGCTTGTTGCGGCGAGACTTGCGTACTAAACGGTCACCCAGAACGTCTTGCTCAGAAATTATTGCAAGATCATCGGTCTCAAATCCGCTTTCCAAAGGCAAAACCGTTACCGCGATACCGGTTTTGCTCTCAGTGCGTATGCTTTCCCAGGTTTCCGCTAACCCAACAGGGGTCAAGCCGTGGTCTTCCAGAACGCCTTTCATCCTGTCGGCTGCACCCAACGAGTAGCAGGCAAATACCACGCGTTTTTTGCTGCTGCGAAGTGCTGTTACATGGTCTCGCACCGCATCGTAAACATTAATGTCTTTATTGTTGCGCTCGGGGCCAAAGTTTCTGCCTTGGCGTGCCGCGAAGGAGACCACGTCCAGCGCTGCAGGCTCCTCGAAAGGTGTCAGACGCTCCACATTCAGCTGCTCAAGCTGGTCCTGCCATTCTGCCTCGGATAAATAAAGTGTGGCTGTCGGTACTGGCTTGTAGGGCGGTGTTCTGTTGTCCCGGTTTTGCCGCATGATTTCCCAGGCTTGTTGCCGGCTGTCATGATAGTCATTGATCGCTTTCTGGCGTTCGCCCGCTGCTTCATCAGCCTGATGGTCAAGGGTAAGCACAGGGTTTTTAATATACTCAAAAAGTGACGACAGGTTTTCATGGAACAAAGGCAACCAGTGTTCCGCGCCCTGGTATTTCCGTCCCTCGCTGACAGATTCGTATAACAAGTCGTCGGAACGCGCGGGCCCAAACATTGCGACATAGTTTTTGCGAAACCGGGTGATTGCGTCTTCGTCCAGCGCATATTCGCTGGCAGGTTTTAGGTGCAAAACATCCGTTGTGCCGGTTGTGCGTTGGTCCAGCGGGTCGAAGCGGCGGATGGTATCCAGTTCGTCGCCGAAGAAATCGAGCCTTAGCGGTTCTTTGTGGGCTGGTGGAAACAAGTCAATCAGGCCGCCCCGAATGGCAAACTCGCCCGGTTCCATGACCTGGCTTGAACGATTGTAGCCGTTGGCAGCCAAGAAATTGGTCAACTCTTTCATATCAACCCGGTCACCGGGGACTGCGTGGAATGTTGCCGCTTTCAGAGCGCCTCGCGCAGGCATGCGCTGCAGTGCCGCGTTAACGGTGGTCAAAACTAGCCGAGGCTTTTTCTGGTTGCTTGATGTTAGCGCAGACAGCGCGGCCATACGGCGCGCGATAATGTCAGCTTGAGGGCCAACCCGGTCGTACGGCAAACAATCCCAGGCGGGCAGGGTAACAATATCAAGTTTTGGTGCAAAAAAACCAATCGCAGCCTGAAGCATAGAAAGGCGAGCATCGTCTCGGGCAATGTGCAGCAAGGGCCGTTTGGCGCTTGCAAACGCCCGTTCGGCAAGGTCCGCCAGCAGCATAGCATCAAAGCCGCTTGGAACATGCGCCAGTGTCAGTGGCTGCTCATTATCGATCAGATCGTCAAAATTCATGAGGTTTCCGGTGCGGTTAGCGTGCTTTTAGCACCATAAAATCCAGTTTTTGTAGCCGACGCATCATCGCCCCCTGAAACTGTTCTGGCACGTCGGTGCCGTCGGTTACCCATTTTAGAATCTCATGGTCTTGTTCCTCAAACAGGCTTTCGAACCAGCTGCAATCATCGTCATTGAATGATTGAACGTTAGCGTCAATAAAATTCCCGAATATCAGGTCCAGCTCTTTAATGCCGCGATGCCATGCCCGAAAAAGCAACCGCCGTTTGCGGTTTTCAAGGCCGATTTCTTTATGCGGATTGTAGGTCAAGTCAGTCATTTACAGTGCCTGTTAACAGAGCCATTGGCTGGCGGCACACCATAAGCTATGGTCTTGCATCGTAAAAGCGAAACTTTGATTTCAAGACCGATTTTTGGGGAATGATACCGACCATGCGGCCAGAGGCACTCTTTGATTATTTCGCAGATGTGGAGCGCTTGCCCGGTATTGGCAAACGCAACCGCGTAGCACTTGAGCGTCTGCTTGGTACGCGGCTGGTTGACCTGCTTCTTCATTTGCCAACCGGGCTGGTTGATCGGCGCTACCGGCCAAAGATCAACGATGCCGTGCCCGGCGGCATTGTAACACTAGAGGTGACAGTTGACGAACATGTCGCCAGCCTCAACCGGCGTATGCCGTACCGGGTTCATTGTCACGATGAAAGCGGCGAGCTGACGCTGGTGTTTTTTAACCCGCGCGCTGATTGGCTTGTGCGCCAACTGCCAGTGGGCGAGCAGCGTATCATCAGCGGCAAGCTTGAAGAGTATCAGGGCAAAGCCCAGATCACACATCCTGACTATATGGTCTCGAAGGATAACGCTGATGAAATGCCCGATTTGGAGACGGTTTATCCGCTTACGGCCGGCCTTTCAGGAAAAATTCTCAGAAAAGCCACGCAGGCCGCCGTGGATATCGTGCCCGACCTGCCTGAATGGCTTGATGGCCCACTAATCAAGCGTGACAAGTTGCCAGCCTTTGTTGAAGCACTCCGCGCTGTTCACAGCCCCACTTCGATTGAGGATATTGCGCCGTCTTCATTGGCACGCAGGCGGCTTGCTTGCGACGAACTGCTTGCGACCCAGTTGGCGTTGGCGATTGTACGCGAACGCACTCGGCGAAAGCGCGGCCGGTCACTGATGGGTGATGGTACTATTTGCGAGCGTCTGTTTAATGCTCTGCCCTACACCTTAACAGGAGACCAGCAAACCGCATTGCGGGAGATTGTTGCCGACTTGAAAAGCGAGAAAGCCATGCTGCGGCTGATGCAGGGCGATGTGGGTAGCGGTAAAACCATTGTGGCGTTGGCCGCAATTTGTGCTGCGGTGGAAGCGGGCGTGCAAACAGCGCTGCTGGCACCAACTGAAATTTTGGCCCACCAGCATTTGGATACAATCGCGCCGCTCGCCGAAAAAACCGGGTTGAAAATCGCGCTGCTGACCGGGCGAAATAAAGGCAAGCCCCGCGCAGCCTTGCTGGAAGCGTTGGCGAACGGCGAAATAGACCTGCTGATCGGCACCCATGCAATCATCCAGCAGGATGTGCATTTTAAAGACCTGGGGTTTGCCATTATTGACGAACAACACCGGTTTGGGGTGCAGCAGCGGCTGGCTCTGGCCGCCAAGGCTGATCACGGCGTTGACGTGCTGGGCATGACCGCAACGCCGATACCGCGCACGTTAACGCTTACTGCATACGGCGACATGGATGTGTCGCTGATCCGCGAAAAACCACCGGGCCGGAAGCCTGTGGACACGCGGGTTGTCGCACTTGACCGGCTCGCAGATGTGGCAGCAGGCATTGGCCGGGCGGTGAAAGCCGGTGCACGGGCTTACTGGGTGTGCCCGCTGGTTGAAGAAAGTGAATTATTGGACCTTGCGGCGGCGGAGGAGCGATACGGCACCCTCAAGCACATGTTCGGTGATCATGTCGGCCTAGTGCACGGCAAGATGAAAGGCGCGGACAAAGACGCAGCGATGGCCAAATTCCAAAGCGGTGAGATCACAATACTCGTGTCCACAACAGTTATCGAAGTGGGCGTTAATGTACCCGAAGCTACCATTATGGTTATCGAGCACGCTGAGCGGTTTGGCCTTTCGCAGTTGCACCAACTTCGGGGCAGGGTTGGCCGCAGTGATCAGAAATCCAGCTGTTTACTGCAGCGCGCCAATGAGAAAGGTGAAGTGGCGAGGAAACGGCTAAAAATTATGCGCGAAACCGATGATGGTTTCGTTATTGCCGAGGAAGACCTACGCCTGCGCGGTGGCGGTGAAGTGCTTGGCACCAAGCAAAGCGGCCTGCCTGAGTTTAAACTGGTTGATTTCGCCGAACATGCCGACCTGATCGAGCTCGCCCGCGATGATGCCCGTATGATTGTAGCCAAAGACCCGGAACTGACCGGCAAACGAGGGCAGGCGCTGCGGCATTTGCTATATCTATTTGAACGCGACGAGGGCGTGCGTCTGATGCAATCGGGTTGATTGACTATCTGCGCGGCGCACTAATTCAAGTAAGAGACTAAGATCAAACGGGAATTCTTCTATGGCGTGGAAAAAAGAGCTGGCGGAAAAAGCGAAACGTGAGGCGCTCGCCGAAAAGATGGGCGGCGAGGAAAAAGTTGCGCGCCAGCACAAGCGCGGCAAAATGGATGTTCGCGCTAGGGTTCACAAAATGGTAGACCCCGGGTCTTTCCGTGAAATAGGCAAGCTGGCCGGTAAAGGTCATTACGATGACGGCGGCGAGCTGGGAGACTTCACACCAGCTAACATGATTTTTGGCAAAGCTGAGGTCAATCAACGGCCCACAGTAATTGTTGGCGATGATTTCACTGTGCGCGGCGGTGCTGCAGACGCCGCTATATGGCGCAAGGGCATTTTGGCCGAGCAAATGGCGGGTGAGTATGGCTTACCGCTTATCCGGCTGATTGATGGCACTGGCGGTGGTGGTTCGGTTAAATCGCTTGAAGATATGGGCCTTACTTATGTGCCGTGGCTGCCGGGTTGGGAACATGTGGTTAAAAACCTGGAAACGGTGCCTGTTGTTGCACTGGCGCTGGGCTCGGTTGCGGGGCTGGGCGCCGCGCGCGTTGTTGCTAGCCACTACAGCGTCATGGTCAAGGGCATGTCGCATATGTTTACGGCCGGGCCTGCAGTTGTTGCGGCAATCGGTGAGGACTTAGATAAAGAAGCATTGGGCGGCGCTGACATTCATGCGCGCAACGGCGCGGTGGACGATGTAGTTGACAGTGAAGAGGCGGCTTTTGAGGCCGCAAGAACTTTCCTTTCTTACCTGCCGCAGGCGGTTGGCAAAAAGGCAGACCGCGTCGAGGTTTCGGACGGCGTTGAGCGGCGGGATGAAAGTTTGCTATCGGCTGTGCCCGAAGACAGAAAAAAAGCCTATTCAATGCGCAAAATACTGAAGTCGGTTGTCGATAAGGGAAGCCTGTTTGAAATGGGCCGCTTTTGGGGGCAGGCGGTGGTTACGGCTTTTGCCCGGCTTGATGGCTGGCCAGTGGCGGTATTGGCATCAAACCCAAGTTACCTGGGCGGATCCTGGACTGCTGACACCGCGCGCAAAGTTGAGCGTTTTGTTAAGCTTGCCAACACGTTCGGCCTGCCGGTGGTGCATTTTGTTGATAACCCCGGCTTTATGATTGGGCTTGAGGCTGAAAAGGCCGCTACAATCCGGTTCGGTGTTGATGCACTGAACGGCATCTATAAGTCCAGCGTGCCGTGGGCGACAGTTATCGTGCGAAAGGCATACGGCGTGGCCGGTGCGGCCATGAGCGACCACACGAAGTTTCAATATCGCTTGGCATGGCCTTCGGGGGATTGGGGCAGCCTGCCGCTGGAAGGCGGGATTGAGGTTGCCTACAAAGCTGAACTGGAAGCTGCGGAAGACCCGGCGGCCCATCTGGCCGATATTCGCGCGCGGCTTGATAAAGTACGCAGCCCGTTCCGCACTGCGGAAGCCTTCATGATTGAAGACGTGATCGACCCGCGCGAGACCAGACCGTTGTTGTGTGAGTTTGCGAACTTGGCGCAAGCAAAGCTAGACCATTGTTAATACAATGGTTTTTCTTCTGAATTTGATTTAGGTTGCTATTTTTGGGCAACCATGACCTTATGCGCGCACAAATGCAGCGCGAAGATAACGAAAACCTCGTTGGCAGCATTTGTTTGGAGAGGCGACTAATTTGATTGCTGCTCCGTTTTGATGCCCAAGGCATCTGATATACGGTGGTTCATCTCCGCAAACCCCCCTGAAGAAAAAGACAGCCTTACTGTGCAGTGCAATGCGTGCTGCGCCTGTTGTCTTATGAAAGTAAACACTTGAAAAATTTTAATGATCTCGGCATTTCCGAGGTTCTACTCCGCGCTGTATCCGAAGCGGGCTACACGCAAGCTACCCCTATTCAAACCAAAGTTATTCCTGCGATGATCGCGGGCAACGACATTGTTGGCATCGCGCAAACCGGCACCGGCAAAACCGCGTCATTTGTGCTGCCTTTGCTGCACCATATTCACGAGCAAGCTCGCAAACCGCAGCCAAAAACATGTGGCGCGCTTATTTTGGCACCAACGCGAGAGTTGGCAGCGCAAATCCACGACAATGTCCGCCTTTACGCCAAATTTATGAATGTATCGTCGGCACTGGTTGTTGGTGGTGTGAAGCCTCAAAAGCAAATTAAAGCGCTGGCGCGCGGGCTCGATATTCTTGTCGCCACGCCCGGCCGTTTGGAAGACCACCAGTCAACCGGTGTGATCCGGCTAGATGCAACAAGCACTATCATCCTCGATGAGGCTGATCAGATGCTGGACATGGGTTTCATTCCGGCCATCCGTCGAATTTTGGGTTCATTGCCCAAGCGGCGTCAAACCATCCTGATGTCGGCGACTATGCCAAAGCAAATCAGAAGCCTGTCCAACGATTTCCTGACAAGACCACAAGAAATTGCAGTTACACCGGCGTCAAAGCCGATTGAGAAAATCGAGCAGCGGCTGATGTCAGCAGCGGGTCAAAACAAGCGTCAGATGCTGGTTGACCTGTTGAAAAACGAGCCGATTGAGCGGGCAATTGTATTTTCGCGCACCAAACACGGCGCAAACAAAATTGTACAACATCTTGAAAAGGCCGGGCTTTCTGCAGCTGCTATCCACGGCAATAAAAGCCAGGGACAGCGCGAAAAAGCGTTGGCGGGCTTCAAGAACGGATCAATCAAAACATTGGTGGCCACTGATATCGCTGCACGCGGCATTGATGTGGACGGCATCTCACATGTGATCAACTTGGACTTGCCGCAAGTTCCTGAAGTGTATGTGCACCGGATCGGACGCACGGCACGGGCTGGGAAAAGCGGTATAGCAATATCGCTATGCGGCGAGGCTGAGCTTGACCTGTTGAAGGCAATTGAAAAGCTAGTCGGGAGGATACCGGGCACGCGACCAGATGGATCAACTGCACCGGCCGAAGAAAAACAGGCAAACAATCCACTATCTGAAAGTCAGCGGCGCAACCAGCGCCGCCGCAGAAATGGACACCCAAATAACGCTCAGCCAGAGCGGCAGGGGAAATCTGGTCGTTACAACGGCGGTGGGCGCCCTAATGGCAGGCCAAACACCGGTAGCAACAATAATGGCGCCAATAGCAACGAGCACCGCTCGAATGCGCGGCGCTCAGCATGACGGGTTCCGCAGCAATACCTCGCAATGTTCGTTTCACCAAATGGAAGACACAGATTATGATTGCTCAGTTATCGCTGTTAATTCTTTCACTTGGTATTCTTACTAGCGCTGCCTTTGGGCAAGATACAGACATTCCTGAAAATGCAACGGCCAAACGGTTTGGTTCTGGCTGGGACTGCAATCTGGGATACCGCAAGGCCGGTGCGGCGTGTGCGGCTATTAAGATACCGGTTAACGCCTACCCGACCAATAAATCATATGGTACGGGCTGGGAGTGTAGCCGCGGTTTTCTGAGAAGTGGGTCCGAATGCGGCGCTGTGATTGTGCCGGAAAACGCCTATTTGAATGATCGCGGTGATGGATGGAAGTGCGTTAGAGGCCACAAGATAATCGCGAATGAATGTGATCTTGTTACGGTGCCAGAAAATGCTTTCCTGTCCGACAGTCGCAGTGGCCCAGGTTGGGATTGTTTCGAGACGCACCGAATGGTGGGAGACGCATGTGAGCTGATAGTTGTGCCGCAAAACGCTTATTTTGACAGGGGAACCTATCTGACAAACTGGAAGTGCATTCGTGGATTTCAGCCTGAGAACAGCGCGTGTGTTGCGATTGCAGTTCCTGCCAACGGGTATCTGTCTGAAAGCTCCTACCAGTCTGGCTGGAAATGTGAACGTGGCTACAGCGCAAGCAATTCTCTTTGTGTTGCCATAAGGTTACCGAATAACTCTCATTTAGATTCTTCAGGTAACGACTGGAAATGTGATCCGCAATATATCAAACGCGATGGCGCCTGCGTTATTCAAAGTTAAAAGATTACCTGCACGTGTTTTGTTACACAATTCGCTTTTCGTAAACGCGGTAAGTTTTATAAACGACACATCCAATTTCCTCGAGGATCGAGCGCATGCCATCATTATCCTCGAGGATCCAACCCAATTCGCCCCAGTAAGCGCCGCGTTTTTCCACATGCTGGCGGCTGACATCGATCATCCACATCGACATGGCGGCCCCCAGAGGCCCACGTTGGAACTTTTTGCGCACACCCATTAAGGGCACCCGGCACCGGTTTTCCTTGCCGTTTAGCATGCGGTAAGCCAGCTTAAAAATGCCGAACGGAAACAGTTTGCCGTCCAAATCGCTGATTTTATGGTTCACATCGGGGATAGTTAACATGAATGCCACCGGCTCGCCGTCATACTCGCAGATATAGGTGCGGTAGGGTTTAACTACCGGTTTCAAGCTTTTGGCGCCGTGGGCGACCTCTTTATCGGTGAAGGGCACATAGCCCCAGTTGTCGCTCCAGGCTTCATTGTAAATGTCCAGTACTACAGCAACTTCTTCATCAAATCGTTTCATGTCTATGGGGCGCATGGTAACGCGCTTGTTCTTTTGGGCCATTTTAACGATGCGCATGGCCCGGTCCGGCATTGGGATGGTCAGGTCCAGCGAATAGGCAAACATATCACGGGCTTTTTCCAATCCGTGGTTGTTCAGCCAGCCATCGTAAGATGGGCGCCCATGCGGCATCATCACGCAAGGCGGCGTGTCGAAGCCGTCTACCAACGTGCCGACTTCTTCGGCAGACGATAGCGACCACGGGCCTTGCATGCGCGTCATGCCGCGAGCTTTTAACCAATCTTCCGCCGTTTTTAAAAGGATCTCGGCCGTTTCCTGATCCAGAGCTTCAAAAAAACCGAAGTGTCCCAGGTTTGGACCCCATTTTTCCTGTGCCAAATGATCAATTTGTGCACTGATACGGCCAATCTGCTGTCCATCCCGTTCTGCTATCCACATGGATACATCGGCGTGGTCAAAATAGGGGTTTTTGTCTGCTCTCAACGCATCCATTCGCTCCATCATCAACGGCTGGACCCAATGAGGGTCGTCTGCATAGACAGTGCGGGTCACATTGACAAAGTCCTTCAGGCCCTTGTTATCAACAATCTCACGGATTTGGGTGCTGGTGGCTGGTGAAGCAGAAGATGACGGCACAGGAGCGTTCCCACTATTGTTCTTGTATAGCGTCTTGGATAACTTACTGGCGTAATTTTGCAAGCTCGATCCAGAGAAGGGAGCAAGAACCGACTATGGAATGTTTTGGAGTATTGCCGGATGCTAGGTTTTTTGAGCCGCCCGTGCTTCTCGCCATAACTGCGTAACTGCTGACAACAGGCTCCTGCGTGTCGCAGCCAGAAACAAACGATTATCAGGCAGGTCGGTCTTGAGGCGAAAATAAGCTTTTTCCAGCGAGTGGTAGGGCATGCCAGGAAACAAATGATGTGTGGCATGAAAGCGAAGACCAACCGGAGCCCAGAGGCTTGAAATATAGCGGTTTCCCGGGATATCCACGCTATCGAGAAACTCTTCTTGCCGGTTCATTCGCTCCCTGCCTGCGTTCCTGTATGCGTGCGCTGCCAGCGTGCGCAGCCCGTTCAGCACGAAAACTGAAAATGTCACCAGATACCAAACAACAAAAAAGACCAGTGGTAAAATATCCATATAAAACAGCGCGAAGGCACTGTATGCGTATAGTCCGGTTAAGATGTCTTCTACCAACCAACCGCTGGCCTGATCTTTCTTTGGATGTGGCCGGATGTAGGCGAAATCAATAACAAGGCTGCTGGCGCGCTGCCATATGTAGTGTCTAAATTTGGCGCTGACGAGCGTGAGCGGCATCAAAACGGCGTAGCGGGCCACAAGAAGCAGGGGCACGATGAATGCCTGCGCGACAAAAGCAATGATCTTCCAGGGTTTATCAACGGCAAACGGCAGATACTCACCGTCTTCAGCCGTGCCGTAATGTTGGGGCTTGTGGTGATCAATATGTACGTCAGCGTAGGTATAGGCTGGAACCATTAACGGCATGCCGCATGCCGCATTCCAGAAACGACGAAATCCAGTGAAAGTACCTTTACGAAAATGGGCTAATTCGTGAATGAAAATCACCGCACGGTATAGCGCCAACATAGCCACAAGAAGTGCTGCAATCTGGATGAACGAGGCAACAGGTGATAAAACAGCAACCGCTACCGCCGCCCAGCCGATAAGAGTGCTCAAACTGAAGTCAATCCAGTAGATGCGCGCGTTTGGTGTCCAAAGGTCCTTCACCAATCGGCGGGCCTCTTTCAAGGGAAAATCAGCTGCTTCAGGGTGCGCGCCTGACACGGCTCGAGTTTGCCTGTTTGCCTCAAGCTGATTGTTTTCTACCGCTGCATCAATCATTTCAGTTTCGCCTCAACGACATAAGTTCCCTGCCGTTTCAATGTTAGTGACAGTCGCCTGCTACTTCGTCACACGACTGAGCCAGCGGCCCGGTTTGCCGAGCGCAGCTGCGTCTTCCGCTTTTAGACCATATCGCACCAGAGCAAGCAGCGCCACAATAAGCCCAAATATGGCGGTTATAAGACCTGTTGGCGCGGGAAAGCGTGGCCCAATCTCCGCCAGTGAAACAAGCACTGTCGCAGAAATAAGAGAAACAAATGCAGGTTTCAAGGTCTCGCTGGTGTAAGGCCATAGTTTGAAGATCAAGGCAGTTTGCGCGAATGCCAGGTAAGCGGTGATGTTCAGTCCTATGGCGGCAGCAATGGCCGCGCCAGTAACACCGTGTACGGGAATAAGCATCCAACCGAGATAAATGAATACCGTCAGGCCAATCAATCCGTTGACCGGCGGTAGCAGTCGGTGGCCAAGCATTTCGACAATTGATTGCGACGGCCCGCTTGCAGCCTCCAACACGCGCCCAGCGACTAGAATGGCAATGGCTGCCGCAGCAGCCTGAAAACCGGGCTCAAGCGCGCTTAAGATGTCGGCCCGGGCAAGATAAAGCGCTGCACCAAAGGGAAGGGCGAGACACAGGGACATTCTTGTTGCGAAGGAATACATATGCTGAAGGCGATGTTTGTCGCCTTTGCCGTCTTTTTCCGCCGCCAGTGGCGCCATGACATATTCAAATGCCAGACGCACAACCTGCAATGCACTCGCTAGTTTTCGCGCGATAGCATAATAGCCACCAGCCGCGGCGCCTGCTGCTCCAGGCAGCATAAAGTTGAGCAGCATTACTGGAAATTCACTGAACAGTTTTTTAATCAGGTTGGACGGCATGACTGTAAAGCCGTATTTGGCCATATCCTTGGCAATTCTTCCGGTGAATTTTGCCCGCAATACGTCAGACATATCATAGTGCAACGCAACCAGCCTTAGCGCCAAAATTGCTGCGAGAACAACGCTCAATAGATGAGCGAGAAAAAGACCGTATGTATTTAATCCAAAATAGAAAAATGCGACTGCAGCCACCAATCTAAGACCTTGTTCGTAAAAAATACGAACCCGAATTTCCGGGCCAAACTTCCGGCGAGCGCGTATCGCTGCAGTGCCAACTTCAACGATTGTCCAAAAGGGCAGCACCCATACGTATATGCGGATAACATTGGTCAGATGAACCTGGTCTTCTGCGCCCACATTGATGAATTGTGATATGGCTGGAGCATAATAAGTGCCAAGACCGGCAAATGCGCAGGCGAGTAAAAAGCTGAGTTTGAGGGCAAATCCTGCGACCGATGCTTCGTCTTTTTTCGCAACGCGCGGTACAAACCGCTGCAGTGCAGTGGTCATAGCGGCGTCGGACAAGGCAGTGGAAACCTTCACATAACTCCATAAAACAGCGAATAGGCCGAAAGTCTCAGCGCCGTAGGCCCATGTGAAAACAACAACTGAAAGTGCTTCGATTAGCGCGCCCAACCGTCCGACAAACGCAAGGCTGGCACCACCAGCAACCTGACGCAGATCATCTGCAGTTTCTTCACTTGACGGTGGAGTAGGTTCAGATGAGTTCTTGGTCATTTAGGTTTAGGTGTAGCTGGAGGAGAGGCTGGCCTTTTTCGCAACCGGTTGGTCGTACGCAATTGAGGTTTACCTTCCTCTGTGTAGAAAATGACTGTGTAGCCCACCAATAAAAACAGGAAAAACGGCGCCCAGGCGGCCAAAAATGGTGGAGCAACACCAAATTCGCCCATTGCGAGCATGAAATTATCGGCAACAAAAAAACTGAAGCCTAGCGCCATGCCGAATACGAGTCGGATGATCAAACTGCCGCCCCGCGAGACGCCAAATGCTGCCACTGCTGCAAGTAAGGGCATAAGCAACGTTGAAGCTGGTGCTGCAATTTTTTGCAGAAAACTGGCCATCAATCGGTCGGTCGACAGGCCTTCCGCTTCAAGGCGTTGCATTGATTGCCAAAGCTCGCCGAAAGACACCTGATCGGCCTTCACGTTGAGGGCAAGAAATCTTTCAGGGCTGGTTGGTATTAACCACCGGACTGAAGGCGTGACAGACAGCAGGTGGGAATTTGCGTCAAACCGCCGAACTTCGTGCAGGGTCCACTCACCGTTCTGATGCCAGGCAAAATCTGCTTTAACCATCGCTTGCACACGGCCGAGCTCATCGCGTTCGAAGATGGAAACACGGTCTAAGATAACTCTGTTTCTCACGGTGCTGACAGATTCGACCAAAACAATGCTGTCGCCTTCACGCACCCACGTCCGCCCGGCCAAATTAGTGTTTGTCGGCAAGTCAACGGCATAACCGTTGGCTTCCCAATATTGCAGGTCTCGGTTTGCGTCGTTTACGATGGTTTCGTTGAAAATGAAATGGGCGACGCCTATCAACAATGAGGCGATACCGAGGGGTAACAAGATGCGGTGGGCCGACAGCCCGCTTGCCTTCATTACCGTGACTTCACTGCTTTGGTTAAGGGTTGCCAGTGTCAGCAAAGTAGCTAATAGGGCAGTGAACGGCGCAAATTGGCTTATCAGCTGCGGTGCGCGCATGCTCACGTAAGACACGATAGACACCCAGGTTGCGCCGTCTGCAGCCATGATATTGTCTGCAGTTGCCAACAGGTCGAGCATTTGCAGGACGACGGTGAGCCCAATGAGAATGCCGAAAAACCTGCTCAGGTGCATGCGCACCATATAGCGCGCTAGGGTTCTCGAGGGGATTAGAGCGCGACGCAGAGAGCGAAATATCATGTTTGCTCTCCTATGCCCATAATACGTTTGCCGAGCCGTTTGATTGGCCCGGAGACAGCGCTGACGGCGGCATCGATGTAGGCCAGCGGTTCGCCGCCGACCTTAAATGCGACGATGCGAAATAGAAGGAAACTGATAAAGGCGAAAGCCAAAAATAGTGCCCAAATGGTAAAATAGGGCGATGAGCCGGTTTTCACGGCTGTTTCCATGGCTTCCATCAATTCATTGTATACGACAAGCAACGACAGACCGATAACGATGCCTGAACCGCGGCCAGTTCGTTTGTTGGTAATACCCATCGGTATCGCCAGGAATGGCAGGATAAAAAAGGAAAATGTATGCATTAGTCGCCAATGGAAATTTCCCCTGAAGGCTGCACGTTCATCCAGCGAATTCAGGGGGTTATCCATTTCCGTGAAGAGCTCCGGCAAGGTCAATTCGAGTTCTTGGCCGCCCCTATCACGGAAAACTTCTCTCGCCGGCAGTTTGATGGTCAAGTCCTGACGCTCAAAATTTAGAACTCGAGGTTTATTTTGGCTCTCATTAAGGTCAATCAAGACACCGTTAAAAAGCCGCAGCAAAATTGTCTGATCATCATCGGTTGCAAAAAAGCCGCCCCGCTCAGCGGTTACAGTAATGCTGCCGCCTGCGCTGCGTCGTTCCAGGAAAATACCGGCCAATTCGGCTCCCTGGTTACGGGATTCCTCAATCATCAAGGTAATGTCATCGCCGATCTCTACGAATTCACCAACCCGGATGCTGGCGCCGAGTGCGCCACTTCTCAGATCAAAAACTAAACCACGGTAGGCATATTGGCTGTATGGCTGCACCCAGCCCACCAGAACTGTGTTCACCACAGCTAGAAAAGCCGCCAAAAACAGGAGTGGACGTACAAGTTGTGACAGGCTCGTGCCAGCCGACGTAATGGCGTCATACTCGCTCGACAGGGATATTTTACGGAATGCGACCAGCACACCAAGCAGCAAACCAACCGGCAATGCCAACCCCATATAATGCGGCGTCAAGTTTGCAAGCATGCGGAACACAACTTCCACCGGACCGCCCTGATTGACTACAAAGTCAAATAACTTGAGCATGCGTTCCAAAATTAGCAGCAGTGCTGCGACACCCAGTGTAATAAACATGGGCGTCAGAACTTGCCGCAAAATATAGCGGTCGATGCTGGTAAATAAGGAACGACTAGACATAGAATGGCGCTACACTGGTTAGAGAGATGTTTCAAGAGACATTTCTGTATCTTCCATCCTAAAATCATGGCAGAAAAAAGAGAGTGTTTCGTCTTATTGTATTTATTTGGGCCACAATTTTGCCACCATCCGGCGCTTATTTCTAATGTATCAAAGGGTTGCAAGGCTAGTGCCGGAGATTTTAATGACTAAAACTGTGTCGTATTTTACAGCGAAACAAAATAGCGCACTGCGATTTGCAACATCAATTACCGCGTTGCTTTTAGTGACCACTGGTTCATGGGCCGATGAAACACCGACCAAATTGGTGAACCAAGCTACGGACATTGAAAGCCAATGTATGGTTGAGGCCGGACAAGCTGCGCTTGAGGTTACTGTTGATAATCTTCAAACAACTGAAGGCCAGATGCGCGCGCAAATATACAGCTCCAATCCTGATGATTTTCTAGCTAAAGGCAAAAAGTTAGTAAGGGTTGATGTGCCGGTTAAAACATTAGATGGACCAGTAATTTGCGTTCCACTGCCCGCGCCTGGGACATACGCACTTGTTGTCATGCATGACAAAAATGCCAACGGCAAAGCAGATATTTTCTCAGAAGGTTTCGGCTTTTCAAATAATCCGAAGTTATCGATGGCGCCGCCGGACGGTGAAGAAGTGATGTTTGTTGCAGACGCTGGCGTCAGCAAGCACATTATCGAACTCACGTATATTTTTGGTGGTGATGACAAGAAAAAGGAAAAACGTCGCAAGTTAAAACGACGCTGAGATTGAAAAAAAATTGGAATGCCGTTATGCATTCCGTCAAATAGCCGACCAAAATGGGGCCACACGGTCCCTTTTGTTTTGGTCAGATGGTTAAATTGACAAACTTTGGTTCACCGTTGGTTGTGGCCATAAAGGCAGAGTTAGCGCTTTCATGCAGGTTCAAACACATACTATCAACAGCGGCGCAACGGTGCCGCTTGTGGTGATAATTTCCAATCCGTTGAGTTCGACAAATGCGAAAAACATGGATGGCATTCGTGCGATCGTGAATGCCAGTGCAAATGTTGTTCATTACGAAATGGACGGAATTGACTCGTTAGGCGATGCAATGGAGCTTTTTTCGCGCGCGAACCCGGCAATGCTAGTTATCAATGGTGGGGACGGCACTATTGGCGCGGCATTGGCGGCGCTTTTGTACAAAAATCCATTTAACGTTATCCCGCCAATAGCATTTTTGCCTGGTGGAAAAACCAACATGACAGCAGCCGACTTGGGCTTTAAAGGTCGGCCAGTTAAGGTGTTGAAAAAATTGTTGAAATTGGCCCAAGCAGGCGAAATTCCAAACCTGTTGACGCGCCGAAATTTGATTGAAATGGATATGGGTGATGGCGGTCAGCCCAAAGTAGGAACTTTTTTTGGTACAGCCGGCATTGTTCGCGGTATTTTCTGGTGCAGGGAAAACGCTTACGCAAAAGGCTTACCCAATTCCGTCGCACATGTTTGGTCGGCCTATAGGCTGGTCATATCGGCTTTGGGCCTGTCCAGAAACAAGGGTCTAATGGTCTCAAACCCCATGTCGATTACGGTTCCGGGCAGCGCCCGAATGAGCGGTCGCTATTCAATTGTCATGTGTACCACGCTCGACAGATTACTGTTCGGTACCAAACCATATGGCAGAGAAGGTAAGGGCGGATTGCGGTTTTCGGCACTGGAGGCGGGCCCCGCCACTCTGATCCGGTCGTTTATAGGTTTGATTACCGGGCGTTTTGGCAATAGTTCGATTGAAGGGCTTCATGTGCGCAAAAGCGATGAAGTCAGAATTGATGGAACCGATCCGGTAACGCTGGACGGAGAAATTTATCAGCCATTGCCAGATAAACCTGTGGTGCTAAGAGGCAATCGCTCGTTAACCTTTATAACCCTGAAAAAGTAGAACCAATAATTCGATGAAGCGAAAATCAACCATTCAAGACGAGAACTCCGTCCCAACGACGCTTGTCGAATTTGTTCTTCAGGAATGGAATAGGGACGTGCCTGATGCTGTTTCAACCGCAGCAGAGAGTATCGCTGCAGGATACGGCGATAGCGTGCAAGGCATTCTTTTTTACGGCTCTTGTTTGCGGACCGGCGAGATTGAAGACAAAATCCTCGATTTCTACGTCATTGTTGACAGTTATGCGGCCGCATATTCCAAGCGTTGGCTGGCGGTTGCTAATCAATTTATTCCGCCAAACGTGTTTTATCACGAGATGGATGTGGACGGCCTCACCGTACGGTCAAAATATGCGGTTATTTCGATAAAAGATTTTGGGTTTAGGGTAAATAAGGCATGTCTCAATGTTTCCATATGGGCGCGGTTTTGTCAGCCCAGCATGTTTCTGTTACCGAAAGATGATTGCGCTACAAACCGCGTTGCCCGTCATATCACGACATCAATTGAAACGATGCTAGGCAACCTGTTGGACCTTAAACCTTGGGCTGTTGCATCCCGGGATCTCTGGGTTGCAGCGTTTGAAGAGACATATGCTGCTGAACTTAGGTCTGAACGTGGTGGCAAGGGTCTGGAAATATACTTGCTTGATCAATCGCGTTACGATGATGTCACGCCGATCGCGCTGGCTGAGCTGGGCATAAACCCTGGTGATACCACTTCAACGGCACCCGTAACGCAGCCCTCTCGCACTGATAATTTTCAAGCTAAGCTGATGTGGTTCTACAGGCGATTTAACGGGAAAATTGTCAGCTTTTTGCGATTAGTGAAGGCTTCGATGACATTTGATGGCGGGATTGACTATTTGGCTTGGAAAATTCGCCGCCACTCTGGCGTTGAGGTTGAAATCAAATCGTGGATGCGAAAACACCCGATTGTCGCGGGTGTTGTTCTTTTCTGGAATTTGCGCCGCAAGGGTGCATTCCGGTAAGGCGTTATTTAGACTTTTAGTCCTACCTTTTCCGCAGTGCGCTTGAAACGCGCAATAATTTCGGCAACTTGCTGGCTGGTATGCTGGGCACAGACGCTGATGCGCAGTAAAAACATACCTGCTGGTGTTGCTGGCGGCGCCGCCATATTGGTATAAACGCCCTCCATCAGCAGCTGTTCCCAAAATTTTGTGCCAATCATTACGTCAGGCAAATGCACAGCAATAATGGGGCTTTCAGCCGTTTCGGTGCACATGGCAAAGCCAGCCTGTTTCAATCCGCTATGCAACTGGCGGGCATTTTCCCACAAGTGGGCGCGGCGGTTACCGCTGCGACTTATGGCTTTTATTGAAGCCGTTGCAGAGGCGACGACACTTGGGGGCAGGCTAGCGGTAAATATGTAGGGACGGCTTACAAACCGCAGCACGTCGAATTTCGGATGGTTTGATACTGCAAAACCGCCCATCGTTCCAACGGATTTGGAGAATGTGCCGACGATAAAATCTGCCAGATGTTCAACGCCTAACTCTTCAGCGATGCCGCGTCCGTTTTCACCGCAAAACCCCATGGAGTGGGCTTCGTCGACAAGCGTCATACAACCATATTGCTTAGCAACTTCAAGAAGTTCTTTCAGCGGAGCAGCATCGCCGAGCATAGAATACATGCCTTCAACCACAACAAGCTTCCCGGCATCGGCGGGAAGGCGCTTGAGACGGCGTTCCATTTGAGCCACATTATTATGCTTGAAGCGGACAATTGTCGCGTTGCCCATCGCGCAGCCATCATAAATAGATGCATGGCAGTCGGCGTCAATAATTACGAAGTCGTCTTTGCCACCAAGCGCGGAAATCATGCCCAAATTGGCTTGGTAGCCGGTAGAAAAAACCATACATTCATTCATGTCGTAAAAATCAGCGATGGTTGCTTCCAATGCTTTGTGACCACCGTAAGTGCCGTTCAAGACGCGTGACCCAGTTGTACCGGTTCCAAAATCATCCAGCGCTTTTTTCGCAGCTTCGATCGCCTCTTCGTTGAACGTCATACCCATATAATTATTGGTGCCCGCAAGAATGGTACGTCGGCCGCCAATGATGGCTTCTGTTTCAGAAATGACTTCTTCAATTACGACCTTGAAAGGGTCGGCTTTTTCGAATGGAAGCGATGCCCGTAAATCAGTTATATTATCAAATTTATCTAGTAAATCCAATTATTTAGCCTTTTGCAACGATTGTGTCTACTGCATCTGCAACCTGCTCAATGGTTTCCAGATCAGGCAACATATTAAGCGGTAGGATAATATCGAAATCATCTTCAATGTCTGCAACCAGATCCATGACGGTCAGGCTGTCCAACTCCAGATTAGCCGCGAAGGTTGTCGCGGGTGTTAGATCGATGTTCTTTTTGTTCAAAGGGCCGATCAAGCCGTAGATTAATTCCAGTGTCGCTGTTTTAGCCATTTTTTTTACCTACCTGACCAGCCCACTTGGGCGATTATATTTCTATTCGTTATATCGGTATGTGCCGGATCATAAAAGGCCATTTTTTCGATACCATTCAATGGTGTCTTCTAATCCGGCTTTTAGGCCAAATTGCGGGGACCACTCAGTATGCTTAAAGCGCCGTGGTTCTTTCACTGTCCAATCTGGGTGACACAAGTATTTTGCTGTCGATAATGTCAGCATGGCCGGACGGTTAAGGATATTTGCGATCACACCATTAACCGCACCTATGCCGCCAAGCACGGGAAACGGTACTGGAATAGTGCGAATATTTTTTTTGCCGGTATCGGGCAGGGCGTTTACTACGTCTTTAACTGTATAACCGCCATTTTTTCCGTCATCAATTTCAACAATAGCCTGTCCGTTGCTTTTGTCGCACAGTGCGACCAATGCGTGTGCCATATCAACGGCGTGGATCATTGAAAATCGATTTCCTGTGCCGCCAGGCGCGGGAAGCAGGCCGTAACGAGTTGCTTTAAGGAGTTTTAAAATCTCCTTGTCACCCGGGCCGTATATTGCGGGCGGGCGCACGATGGTCCAGCTGAAAGCCCACTTTCGTGCTGTGAGAAGTAATTCAGTGCCGGCTTTGCTGGCTCCGTAATGTGATAATTTGGGCTCTCGGGCTGAGAGACTGGAAACATGTACAACATGGCTGATGCCAGCTTCTTGGGCGGCGTTAAACAGGTGCTTGCTGCCGCCGACATTAACATCAAAAAAAATATCTCGGTTCAGCGCTTTGGTGAGCCCGGCTAAATGTAGCAGTATTGTGCAGCCACCCATGAGTTGTTTCAGGCTCTCGGCATCGTCAAGGGCACCTTCAACCCACTCTACGTTGGTCATTTCTGCTTGGGGACGGCGCGTAAGAGCTTTGACTTTATAGCCTTTTTCAACCAGCGCATGAAGAGTGTGCCCGCCAAGAAATCCGGTTGCCCCGGTCAAGGCAATCGTTTGACCGGTATTAGTTTTGTTTGTTTTTTTTGGCATGGTTCGCCCGGTGGCTAGCTGGCAATTGCTTGCAGATGGCCCGATAAATATTGGTTTCGTGCTTTTGTGCGGCTAAGTTTCCCAGAGGACGTGCGAGGCAACGACTTAGGCGGCACGAGCTCGATCACACAATTTATACCGGTTTCCGACTGAATTTGCTTCTTGAGCGCATCAATTAACTGCATACGTTCGCCGTCGCCTGATATGCGGCATTGCGCCAGTATCATTGGGATTTCTTGGGCATTATCGCCGGGTACGGAAATCGCAGCAACATCGCCTTTTTTAAGACCTTCAACTTGTTCCGCCGCCCATTCGATATCTTGAGGCCAGTGGTTTCGGCCATTAACGATAATCATGTCTTTGGCGCGCCCGACAATATAGATACAACGCTCTTTCATATATCCCATGTCGCCAGTGTCCAGCCAACCTTCAGGGCTTAAGACTTCGCGTGTGGTTTCGGGATCATTGAAATACTCGCGCATGACAGAAGTGCCGCGTAGGTAAACCCTGCCAATCTGGCGGTCCGCCAAAGGTGTGTCACCTTCGTCGCGAATTTCAATTTCATACTCAGGCAGAAGTTTGCCGCAATTGACAACTTCGCGCATGCGCTTGTCATCTGAACTTTGTACAAGAATTTGCTTGTCGCCCGTGAGTGCGGCCTCTTCAATCAAGTCAATTTCGATACCCTTGCCAACTTGGCCGAAACTTACGCCCAACGTACACTCCGCTAGGCCGTAGCTTGGTAAAAATGCCTTATCGGAAAAGCCTATTTGCGCAAATGTATCGTGAAATTCCTGCATAACTTCCGGGCGGATCATTTCCGCTCCGATGCCAGCAACCCGAACCGCGCTTAGGTCCAGTCCCTCCATTGCGCTGGCGCGCATGGCTGCACGGCGGGTGCAAATATCAAACCCAAATGTGGGGCTGTAGGTAATGGTGCCTTTGGTCGCGCTTAATACCCGAAGCCAACTCATGGGGCGCCTTGCGAATTCCTCGGTTGGAATAAAATCAACCGATAACTGGCAGGTAATAGATGTAAGTAACGTGCCAACCAAACCCATGTCGTGGTAAAATGGAAGCCAAGAGACGCAGCGATCAGTATCTACCAGGCGCACGCCGTGAAAACTCATGCCGTGGGTATTGGCCAGAAGCGAACGATGAGTAACTGATACACCGTGCGGAAAGCGAGTGCTGCCAGACGAATATTGCAAGTAAGCAAGGTCATCAGGCGTCGGCAATCTAGGCTCGCCTTCACCTTCAGCGTTTAAGTAAGCATCAATGTTACCGCAAAAAGTCAGTTCAAGTCCGGATGTGGCCTCGCCCACAATTTCATCCATGAAAGAAGGAGCCATAAGACCGTTAGCCTTGCAACTTTCCATTTGCATGCGAAGCTGCGAGACGTAGCCTTCTTTGCCGCCGAACGATGTGGGCAGGGGCAGGGGAACCGGCAGTACGCTTGCATACTGGCAGCCAACAAAAAAGCAGACGAAGTTTGCACTGGTTTCCGCGATCAAGGCAACACGATCACCTTTTTGAAAACCCATTCCTACGAGCTTGCTGCCAATAATCTCGGCGCGGTCTCGTATTTGTTTCCAGGTGATACTTTCGGTAACATCGCCGCGGGCATTGAAAAAGTTAACGCCGCGTGCGCCTTTAGCCGCATATTCGATTGCGTCGACTAGGGTATCAAAGTCAGAATATCGGCGATCAAGTGACGGATCTAGTGTTGGTGTCACCCCAATCTGTGCGTTTGAATCGACCATTTTCACCCCAGGGCTGTTAACTAACTAGCCTAAAACAACACAGCAACAATGGTTTATATCACCATTGTCACAAAAAACTATACAAAAAACACGTTACTCTGGGCTAAATAATACTTGCATTTAACCCGTTTTCTACAGTTCATAACTGCTTGATCGCCCATGCAATTATTACGGTTGGATTACAGTTTGTTTTTCCACTTCGCAAGATAATTTTGGCTACTTGCATGTGCGGTAATGGCAAATAGAGTAGGAATACGGCTAAAAAATGACAGTAGAAGCTGCAGGCTTATCGCCGAAAACAGTAGTGGCTGTGCGAGATTTAACCCCCGGGGTGAAGGGGCGTATCCATTTGGATAACTGCGGTTCAGCACTGATGCCCAGCCCTGTGATTGCTGCAATGCAGAATGCGCTTCAGCGAGATGCGGCCTTCGGCGGCTATGTTGCTCAGGAGCAACAGGAAGGTAAATTGGAAGCGGGTTATTCGTCTCTAGCCCGTTTGTTGGGCGGCGATGTATCTGACTATGCGTTTGTCGGCAGTGCCGTGGACGGTTGGACCAAGGCCTTTTATAGCCTGCCACTTCAGGCAGGTGACAATATCGTCACCGCTTATAATGAATATTGCAGCAATTATATCGCCTTTCTCCAAGTGAAGAAGAATCGAGGCGTGGAAATTCGCGTTGCACGACAGGCACCGAGTGGCAGGATTGATCTGGCGCATCTGCAGTCGTTGATAGATAAACGCACAGCCCTGATCAGTATCAGCCATATGCCGTCATCAAGCGGTGAGATCAATCAGGTTGAAAAAGTCGGGGAAATCGCCCGGTCTGCAGGCGTGCTCTATCAGTTGGATGCCTGCCAGTCGGTCGGACATGTGCCGGTTGACGTTGGCCGCATTGGTTGCGATATCCTGACGGGTACGTCCCGAAAGTTTTTGCGTGGGCCTCGGGGTATTGGCTTTTTGTACGTAAACGAGAAGGCGCGTTCTGTGATGGAACCGGTAGTTTTGACAAACCAATCGGCAGAATGGAGCAGTGCTGATGACTATTCTTTGCGCCAGGACGCCCGCGTTTTTGAAGCTTGGGAGCGCAGCGTTATTAATCAGTTGGGTTTCTCTGCAGCTATTGATTACCTGCTTGAGTTGGGCGTGGAAGCGGCAACCCAGCAGATAGCAAAGAATGCGACATATTTGCGAAAGCGATTGCCCGACCTGAAAAATGTCACCGTTGAATGTCCGCCTGGCGCTGTGTCGGCTATTATAACGCTGAATATCGCAGGGCGATTGCCATCAGATGTTAAATCAATTCTGGAAGATCAACATATTGCAGTGAAAACGGCTAGCGTTGTTCATACCCGCCTGGATATGGAGCACCGTGGTATAGAATCCGCAGTGCGAGTATCGCCTCACTATTATACCAGCACCGAAGATATGGACACGCTTTTAACCGCCTTGGAAGCGTTGTAAAGTGGACAGTGAATACAATAGCGATTTGGAAACGGGCAGATTTGCGGCCAGAGAAAAATCAACGCAATCAAAGCCTAAAAAGCCCAAAAAAGTAACTGCGGGGTATTTAGAGCGGGCCGCTGTGCATTATTTGGGGCGCTTCAGTAGTTCAGAACAGAACCTTCGCGGCGTCTTGGAGCGAAAAATTCGCCGGAGAAATGAAAACCATGCACCGGCAACTGAGGAGCAGCAAGGCTGGATATCTGATGTTGTGGCAAAATGTGTGCGCTACGACTATGTGGATGACAATCGGTACGCGGCTCAGCGCGCGGAAATGCTACTCAGGAAAGGCAAGCCGGTTCGCATGATCAAACAGGATCTCAGGCACAAAGGCATATCAGCCGATATTTCCGCTGTGGCTTTGGCTCAGTTAGGGGGCGAAGATGCTGCTGCAATCGACCAGAAAGCTGCTGCTGCCTATATAAAAAGGCGGCGGTTTGGCCCTTTTCGCCGAGAGGTTGGTGCTGACAGTGTGCTAATTGCGGCAAAAAGGGAAAAGGAGCTGGCCTCAATGGCTCGCGCAGGTTTTGCGTACGGACTGGCCACTGAAATGCTGGATTGGTCAGCGGATGGCATTATTGATCTTTTGGCATAATTCCAAACTGCGCCAACATTTCCGGCGTATCCAAGTCAATCAAAATGCCTGGGTCATCCACAGCCACTTCAATGATTTTTTCAAAATTGTCTCTTAGTAGTTTTTTTCCGCCGGCGTCGCCGCTCAAATGTGTCAAGTCGGCAAAAAATCTTTGATGCCAAAGAACTGGGTGCCCGCGTTTACCGTGGAATGTTGGGACAAGAATGACTGCTCCCTCGGTTTCCCCGGCAGTAATCAGCATTTTTTCAATCGTTGATTTTTGAACAAATGGCATGTCGCCCAGACAGATAAACGCATATTTGACGTTGCTTTCCAAAGCCCCAATGCCTGCCGCGAGGCTGGTGCCCATTCCCTGCTTGAAATTTGGGTTATGCACTACAGATACTTGTTTCGCGGGCAGGCATGCCTCAATTTCTTGCGCTCGGTGGCCGGTAACAGCAAGTACTGTTAGACCCTTTACCGCAAGCAAGGCATCGACTGTAGTGCGTATAACGCTCTTATTGCCCAGCACGGAGAGCAATTTGTGAGCATTTTTAGCCCGCGACGATTTTCCTGCTGCCAAAACAACTGCCCCGGCGATTGCTGGCTTGTCGCCGGGTGGTTGGCCGGTCTTTACGGCTCGGGGGGTGGTCCGGCCGGCGGGCTCTTTCAACAGCCCTCCGGTTCCCATTTTGGTCAGGACCTGCGCATTCAAAGGTTCCTTCGCCGCAAAGAGTTCTAACACCCAGTCAAACCCATTGAGGGCAGGGGATTTTGCACAACCCGGTAGTCCGATAATGGTTTGGCTGCCAAGTTTACCCAGCATGAGAAGGTTCCCCGGATCAGCTGGCATTCCAAGCTTGATCAGGTCGCCGCCAGCATCCGCCAGCGCCGCAGGAAAAATGTCGCGTTTGTCGCTGATTGCGGAAGCACCGAGCATCAATATGAGGTCTTGCCCATCCACCTTGGCTTGTTCAAGGGCGGCGGTAACGCTCTCCTTATTGTGCAATACTGGCTCGCGGATTTGCAATTGGCCCTTAACTCGTTCCATACGAGACGTCAGGCTTGTAAGTGCGCGTTCTTTTAGTGCTTCGCCGGTTACAACTAGGGTGGCGGTAAATTCCTGATACGATTTAACGGCTAACCGCGACGTCGTGTTGCGAATATTATCTAATTTCGCCGCAGCTAACCCGTAGGGAACAAGCTTGATTGTTGCCACCAGTTGCCCTTCGCGAACTGTCGTATGTGGGGCCAGGGAAGCAGCGGAAAAGGCGTCATCAGTATTATTGACCGCATCAATGCCGCCACCCGGAACAAACAAACCATCTTGCGTGGAAACTATGTTGGCCCGGCCTCTGCCAGCTAGCTCCACTTTTAATCCTGATCCGGTGATACTTTCTGCCGCAAGTCTTGCTGCTTCGTTTTCGTCCAAATCGTTATCTTCCAGCAAAAATATCTGGGCCTTTTCAACGCCTGCGGCCGTCAACTCGCCAATAAGAGTGCCGGTGATGAGCGTTCCCTTGGATATTCGCTTTGGGCCACACTTGATACTGTGTGCAAGTGTCCAGCCTTCAGAGTTTATTAGGGCTCGCTCCTCAAACTTCACGGCAGTTTCCTCGCCGTTTGAATAATTTCGGCTAGCACAGAGGCGGCGATTTCTGCCGGTGTCGCCGAGCCAATATCCAAGCCGATTGGTGCGTTGATTTTGCTGGTATGCTCGTCACTAAAACCAGCGGTGCGGAGGCGGTCTACTCGTGCCTTATGTGTTTTTCGACTGCCAAGGCACCCTATATAAAATGCATTTGATCTAAGAGTCTCCTGCAGTGCCGCATCATCTAGTTTAGGATCGTGGGTCAGCGTTACGACGGCTGTTGTTTGGTCTGGAACATTGTTGCGGAAATAATCGTCAGGCCATTCGCAGTAGAGTGTTGCATTGCCGAATGATCGACTTTCTGAAAAGGCGTTGCGGGGGTCGATAACTCGGACAATAAAATCGCATTCAGACGCCATAACCGCCAAGTGCTTCGCAATATGAACGGCGCCGACTATGTCCAACCGGATCGGTGGCATAAACGGAACAATAAAGCTGTTTTCAGTGGTGAGCGGCATTGGCTTTCCTGCCGCGGCACTGGGGCTGTTTACCAGGAGTGGTTCGCTGTGTAGGGGCAGGGACAAACTGGCAGACTTTCTGGCGGCTAGGTTTGATTGCAACTGTTCAAAAACGGTATGGTCAGACGGTGATAGGCAAAATAGAAATATTCCAATTTCACCACCGCAAGCCAGTCCGACCTCCCACGCCTGCTCAGAGGCTACAGCAAATTCAAGCGATTTGAAGGCATGGGGCGTTGTCTCACGGCTGATTAAATCTACAGATTCCGCGATCACCGCCCCCTCAATGCAGCCGCCAGAAACTGAGCCCTCGAATAGGCCATCATCTCTTACAACCATTATGCTGCCAGCCCGGCGAGGGGCAGAGCCCCAAGTTTTGGCGACAACAGCGATCACCGCTTTATGCCCCAGCTTCAGCCAATCCTGGACTATGGATATCTCTTTTGTCATCCCAGTTTAATCATCCTAGGCATCCTCGCATAAAATTGAGCCTTCATTTCGGCAGGTAAACTAGTCACGTCAAGCATAGAGAGGTGCAATTTTTCGACAAGCCGAATATTTGTCACGACTGACAGCATTTTTTTGTTTGAAGGCACGACTCTGGGTTCAAATTGGCGTAAGTTGGTTCATTAGCTTGATTTGCATGTGAGTGCTCGCTAGAAGCAAAGTAGAGCTAGAGGTTACAGCGTATCTGTTTAAGGGGACACTCATGGCACTTTTCGCCA
This sequence comes from Alphaproteobacteria bacterium, assembly GCA_021774695.1. GTDB lineage: Bacteria > Pseudomonadota > Alphaproteobacteria > Sphingomonadales > Kordiimonadaceae > Kordiimonas. Next base: position 35,858 of record JAJFIU010000026.1, read on the forward strand.
ATCCAGCGGGAAGAAATTTTCTCGGCAATTCAGCGGAGTGGTATAAAACCACCATTCTTGCATTTTTAATTATCAATCCAATCCTGTTTTACACGGTCGGCCCATATATTTCTGGATGGGTTCTGATATTGGAATTTATTTTCACGCTTGCGATGGCGTTGAAATGTTATCCGTTGCAGCCAGGCGGCTTACTTGCCATTGAAGCTGTGGCGCTGGGCATGACATCGACCACCACGGTGGTCCATGAAATTCAGAGCAATCTGGAAGTGATCATGCTGTTGGTCTTTATGGTTGCCGGCATCTATTTCCTGAAAAACATGCTGTTGTTTGTGTTTACCAAAATTCTGGTGCACGTACGAAACAAGGTGGTTTTATCGCTGATTTTCTCGGCAATGGCCGCTTTGTTGTCAGCGTTTCTTGATGCGCTAACAGTAACTGCGGTAGTTATCGCGATTTCGGTTGGTTTCTTCTCAATATACCACAAGGTAGCGTCCGGTAAGGAATTCCACCACGACCATGATTATTCAGGCGACGGTGAAGTTGATGCGCTGAACCATGATGACCTTGAACAGTTTCGCGCATTTTTGCGCAGCCTGATGATGCATGCGGCGGTTGGTACAGCGCTCGGCGGTGTGATGACACTTGTCGGCGAACCGCAAAATATTCTGATTGGTGACCGCGCCGGATGGGCGTTTGATGAGTTCTTCTTCAGGATGCTGCCGGTAACATTGCCTGTGCTTTTCGCTGGCTTGATTACCTGCGCAATGCTTGAAATTACTGGAAAGTTTGGTTACGGCACCAAAGTTCCGGCCAAAGTGTTAAATATCATCATTGACTATGATAAATACCAAACTGAGCGCCGCACCACACGCGACAATGTTGCGTTGATCATGCAGGGGATAGTGGCTCTGTGGTTGGTGGTTGGCTTGATTATCCATATCAGCCCCGGTCTTGTCGGACTGTCAGTTATCGTATTGGCATCGGCGCTTAACGGCATCACAGAAGAACACCAGATAGGTCACGCATTTGAAGAGGCTTTGCCGTTCACAGCCCTGTTGGTGGTGTTCTTCTCGATTGTCGGTGTAATCAGTGACAACGGACTGTTTAAGCCGGTAACAGATTTTGTGCTTAATCTTGATACTGCGTCCGCACAGATAACGGCCCTGTATGTGGCGAACGGGATATTGTCGGCGATATCAGATAATGTGTTTGTGGCAACCATCTATGTAACTGAAACGACCAATGCACTCGCGGAAGGCATAATTAACCGCGATACATACGACCTGATGAACGTGGCGATCAATACCGGCACAAACATTCCGTCTGTTGCTACACCAAATGGTCAGGCAGCGTTTCTGTTCCTGCTGACTTCAGCGCTGGCACCGCTTATCCGTCTTAGCTACATGAAGATGGTAGTGATGGCGCTGCCCTATACAATTGTAATGTCAATCGTCGGGTATATTGGGGTGGCAAACTTCCTGCAGCCGATGACAGACAAAATGTATGACATGCATCTGATTGAACATCATGTGGCCGTTCCTGGCGCTGAAAGCGAAGGTTCAGGACACTAAACCAACGCTTACTATTTAAAAAATAGACCTCTAATCAAGAGGTTGCCATACGGTACCCGTGACAAAATAGTTGCGGGTGCCGTTTTTTATGACTAGCATACTGATATAAATAGAGAGTTTGAGCAGGTTCAGCGTTTCTGAAGGGGGAAACTAATGGACGGCCGCAGTTTGTCGGATTCAGGCGATTTAGCTGAAGATATCAGCTATAATATTGCCGGAAAAGTAAAATGGTTTGATGCTGTCAAAGGATACGGTTTTGTCGTGCCGGATGATAGTGGAACCGATGTATTGCTTCATTTCTCAGTTCTGAGGGATGTTGGTAGGCGGTCTGTGCCTGAAGGTACCACCGTAATTTGTGACGCTGTTGCGCGTGATAAAGGTCGTCAGGCAACCGTTGTTCATTCATTAGACCTTTCAACTGCAGTTGCACCAGAAGACCTTGGACGGTCATCTTTCTCCCATCCGGGCATGGATGTGGACGTTTCTCCTGATTTTGAAGATGTGATGGTCAAATGGTTCAACCGGACCAAAGGCTACGGCTTTGTATCGCGCGGAGAAGGCACTCAGGATATATTTATTCATATTGAGACACTGCGTCGCGCTGGGCTGACTGATCTGGAGCCGACACAGGAAGTGCGGGTTCGTATAGGCACGGGTGAGCGAGGGCTGCTTGTGGCGCAAATAGCATTACCCGGTGATGCCTAGGTAACCTGCGGCGGTTCAGCTATGGTTCATAGCGGTTGGTTATATTTTACCAGAATAGTTACCAAGATAGTTACCAGTTTAGTTAGCCGGGAGGCAGTTTAATGCAGTTATTTAGGTTTGATAGGAGGTTGCTATCTTTGCAGCCTCTTTTTTTGTTTGTGGTATTGCTATTTACTTCGACTCAAGCTTCATACAGCCAGCAGGAGAAGCTGCCGATCGAGCCGGTTACCGTTCGGATGAGCGATGGCACTGAACATATTTTTCAGTCAGAAATGGCGTTAACGCCAGAACAACAGGCGCAGGGCATGATGTTCCGGACACAGATGGCACCTGATGAAGGTATGCTGTTTATATTCGGGGAAGTTAGGCGTGCGTCTTTCTGGATGCATAATACATTGATCTCTTTGGATATTATTTTTGTGCGGGCTAATGGTCGAATTGCAAATATCGTTGCAAAAGCAGCTCCGGAAACTGACAGCCACCGCCGCTCCACCGGACGGGTGGCCGCAGTGCTCGAAATTCCAGGGGGGCGCGCGGCCGAACTTGGCATTAAGGCCGGCGACCTGGTTATTCATCCGCTCCTAGGTAAATAAAGCTTGTGAAAACTGAAGCCAGACGCGCTACCCTGGAAATGATTGCCGCCGCTAACCCGCCGGAAGGTTATTCGTCCATCTTATCCACGTCGCCTTTTGGATGGGAAAATGGGCCCATATTCAATCGGGTGGACGGTGATGGATTCAAACGCGGTTTTCGGATTGCACCCAAGCACCTGAACGCAGGCGGTGTGCTTCACGGTGGTATGGTGATGACCTTTGCAGACATTGTATTAGCGCAGGCTGTTAGCAAAGTTGCCGAACCACCATTTGTCACGATACGGTTAACAAGCGATTTCATTGGGATTGCGGTTGAAGGTGATTGGGTAGAGGGCACAGCGACCGCTGAAGCGCCTAAGGACGGCATAGTTGCGGTGCAGGGCATCATTGAGGTTGGGGGCAGGGTTATCGCGTCTGCGCAAGGTTTATTCAAGACGCTGCGGCGCAGTGTTTGAGGTGTAGGCTATGAACAACAAGTCGTTTGAGGGGTTTAACCAAGGCACGTTGGATTTTCTGGGGAGTTTGAAGAAAAACAATAACCGGGATTGGTTCAGCACCCACAAACAAGATTTCGAAACCCATTACAAACAGCCGGCCAGTGATTTTGCTGCTGAGTTATCTTTGGCGCTAACCGGTCTAAGCGAGCATTTGAATATCCCA
>JAJFIU010000027.1 GCA_021774695.1 Alphaproteobacteria bacterium
GTTTCTGACCTGCTTATTCAACTGAAAGAAAAAGCAGTTGCCGCCAAAGACAGCAGCCTCGATACGGCAAGCCGTACCTCTCTTAATAACGACTTTGGCCAGCTACGCGATCAAATCACGTCGATCGTAACAAACGCTGAGTTCAATGGCACTAACGTTGTGAAAAGTGGCGGTGATGCGGTCTCTGCGATCACCAATGACACAGGCAGCAACACAATTACCATTGCAGCTCAGGATTTGTCACTTGGTGGCGCTAATGTGACCATTACTGCAACGCAGAGTATTGGAACGGCAACAACTGCTGCGGCAGCTGTTACGGCCATCGAAGCCTCTATTGCAAACGTCAACACATCACTGTCCGAACTGGGTTCAGGCGCAAACCGCCTTGAACTGCAAGGTAACTTCGTTAACAGACTGTCTGATGCCATCGAAGTTGGTATTGGTAATCTGGTTGATGCTGACCTCGCGAGTGAATCTGCTAACTTGCAAGCATTGCAAGTGAAACAGCAGCTTGGACTGCAAGCACTGTCGATCGCTAATCAAGCGCCTTCGACAGTTCTCGGACTCTTCCGATAGCACCAGCGTTGAGTGAGCCTGGATATGGCTCACTCAGCCTATACCTATCGAAAGGACGATCTGATGACGACCGTTATTGGCATCTGACTGTTCAGATAACCCCTGTTAACTAAGAGCGGGGTGATATAGCCAGTAATTTGCATTGAACGATTTTTCGTTCGGAGTGGACGATGACTGAAATTGACAGCAACGGCGGTAGCACTCAGGTATTAAACCTGAAGCCTCCTGCTCCGCGTAGTTCAGGGTCAGACAGCGTTGAACGCACTAAGACCCCGGCGACTACGCCGATAAGAGAAACAGAAACTAAACCGGACGCAACCGGATTTGAACCACTTGTGCCCAAAACGATCAAGGATTCGTTTGAAAAGGCCGCTGAGCTTCTGGAAGAATTTATTCCAGACGCAGAACAGACCGCTAATACGCGGTTGCGGATCGATAAAGACGATGAAACCGGGCGGTTTGTATACTATAGCGTTGACGACGAATCCGGTGAAGTTGTCAGGCAGTTTCCGCCTGAAAATATTTTGAAGTTTCTGTCTTACTACCGAGGCCTGGAAGGCCTTATATTGGATGATACGATCTAGGTTGCAGGATAATCTTGCAGCCTAAGGCCTGTATCTGAACAATAGTATTATACTTGCTTTGTTTGCGGCTTACGCAACATGGGGCGAGGTTTTTTGCATGTCTGCATTCCAACAGGCATTCCAAAAAATAAAAATATCGCATCCTATTGGAAACGGCTCCGCATCGCGCTAAGTCTTGGCGGTGGCTTTATCGTTGGCCAATTCGAATGATTACAACCAATTCGAGACGCTTAAAAAGCGTCTCAGGAGAAACTGTCTAATGAAATTCGCCGGTACAGAAAATTATGTGGCAACCGATGACCTGAAAATTGCTGTAAACGCTGCGGCAACTCTTCGTCGCCCGCTTTTAATTAAAGGCGAACCCGGGACCGGAAAAACCGTGTTGGCCAATGAAGTTGCCAAGGCATTCGGGACAGAATTGATCGAATGGCACATCAAATCCACCACCAAGGCCCAGCAAGGCCTGTATGAATATGACGCTGTGTCCCGCCTTCGGGACAGCCAACTCGGCGACGAAAAAGTTAAAGACATCCGGAACTATATCAAAAAGGGAAAGCTATGGGATGCATTCACCCATGACGGCACCCCTATTCTGTTGATTGACGAGATCGACAAAGCGGATATCGAGTTCCCCAACGACCTGCTGCTGGAGTTGGACCGGATGGAGTTTCACGTGTACGAAACCGGCGAAACCATCAAAGCGGTCAACCGCCCGATCGTGATCATCACATCAAACAATGAAAAAGAACTGCCGGATGCGTTCCTACGCCGCTGCTTTTTCCACTTCATTAAATTTCCCGAAGAGCAAACGATGAAGGACATCATCGCCGTTCATTATCCAGATATTTCCCAAAAACTGGTTAAAGATGCGCTCAATATCTTTTTTGAAATTCGGGAAGTTCCCGGCTTGAAGAAAAAACCGTCCACCAGCGAGCTGTTGGATTGGTTAAAGCTTTTGATGGCTGAAGAACTTCCAGAAGAAGTCCTCAGATCAAAGGACCCATCCAGTTTGATACCGCCGCTGCACGGCGCACTATTGAAAAACGAGCAGGATGTTCACCTTTTTGAACGTCTTGCCTTTATGAATCGGCGCAAATCTGTTTGATAGTTTTTAGCAACCCAATCAGCGACGGCAGCGTCGTATGATCTTTGGCTAAATAGGCACGGCGGACATGTTCACTAAATTCTTTTATACCCTGAAAGACAATGGCATTCCCGTTAGCATCAAGGAATATTTAACCTTGATGGAAGCGATGCAAGCCGGCTGTGCCAATTTTAGCGTCGATGATTTCTACTATTTGTCCCGCGCCACCTTTGTCAAAGATGAAGGAAACCTGGATAAATTTGATCGCGTGTTCGGAAAAGTTTTTGAAGGCGTTGAATTTATCGGCGACGACGTCACCGAAATCCCCAAAGAATGGCTGGAAAAACTGGCGGAACTTTACCTCAGCAAAGAAGAGATGGACGAGATCAAGTCCCTCGGCAGTTGGGATGAAATCATGGAGACGCTGAAAAAGCGCCTGGATGAACAGGAAAAACGTCACCAAGGCGGCAATAAAATGATCGGGACCGCGGGACGCAGCCCCTTCGGGGCTTACGGCTATAACCCGGAAGGCGTCCGCATTGGTCAGGAAGAAGGCCGCCACGGACGGGCGCTCAAGGTCTGGGACAAACGCGAATTTAAAAACCTGGACGACAGCGTAGAACTGGGCACCCGCAACATTAAAATTGCGCTACGAAAACTAAGACAGTTTGCCCGCGAGGGTGAAGCGACGGAACTGGATTTGGACGGCACCATTCATGCCACAGCCCATAATGGATACTTAGACATTAAAATGATACCAGAACGCCATAACTCTGTGAAGTTACTGTTGTTTTTTGATGTCGGTGGTTCGATGGACCCTCACATTAAAATCTGTGAGGAGCTATTCTCAGCGGCCCGCACCGAGTTCAAACATCTGGAGTTTTTCTATTTTCACAATTGCCTTTATGACCGCGTTTGGAAAGACAACAGCCGCCGCCATAACGACCATATGAGCACGATGGATGTGCTGCATACTTACCCGCACGATTATAAAGTTATTTTTGTCGGTGACGCGTCCATGAGTCCGTATGAAATTACCTATCCGGGTGGTTCAGTGGAACATTGGAATGAAGAATCCGGTGAAGTCTGGATGAACCGTGTCAGGGATATATACAGTCGCGCGGTTTGGCTCAATCCGATCCCCGATGAGCATTGGCAATACAGCCAGTCAATTCAGATTATGAAAACGCTGGTGCAGGACAAAATGTACCCGCTTACTATTTCGGGCATTGATGGCGCCATGCGCGAACTTCGGCGCTGATACTATAGCCAAGCAAGTTAACCAGCTTCTATTGATTTGCCCCTTCCTCGGCAAATTTGATGTGTACTGGATTATCCCCTGACGGACAAAGAACTTTCAACCAAGCGCGTTCCTTGTTAGCGTGAAATGGTAACAAACGACACGGGAAAACTAATGAGAAAAAATCCAACTAATAACGCCCTTCTGGGGGTTATCAGTGCGACGGCTGTATTGGTTGCGATGTTCGCCGCAACACCAGGCAAGGCACAGGACGAAGCCGGAAAAGAGCTTTCCAGTCTAACGCCGGAAATGCTGGGGACTAAGCAAAGTTGGCTCGACGACGGTGCAGCCGCCATTCAAAAGCGGGCTGCCCGCAAACTTAATACTAATCGTGCCAAGAATGTTATACTATTTGTAGGCGACGGCATGGGCATTTCGACCCTGACAGCTGCGCGCATTCTTGAAGGCCAATTACGCGGCGAACCTGGTGAGGAAAATTACCTAAGCTTTGAACAGTTTCCCTACACGGCGCTGGTAAAAACATACAATGTTGACGCCCAAGTGCCCGACTCTGCTGGAACTGCGACAGCACTGAACACCGGTGTAAAATCCCGTGTGGGCGTTATCAACACCGCGCCGGCGCAAGTGCAAAGAAGCTGTGATAACTTAGCCGCAAACAGCCTGACCCCTATTGCAGGATACGCCGAACAAATAGGCATGAGTACAGGCGTTGTCTCAACCGCCCGGCTAACCCATGCAACTCCAGCTGCCGTTTATGCCGTGTCACCTGCCCGAGGCTGGGAAAGTGACGGAGAAATACCGGAAGGTACCGTTGGTTGCACGGATATCGCGCAGCAAATACTTGGCTCCCTCGGAGGTGACGGACTTGAAGTAGCGCTCGGTGGTGGTCGCACGGGATTTCAGCCAGAAGGCGTTGGCAGCGGCCGCAGGAAAGACGGCCGAAACTTGATCGAAGAATGGGTAGCCTCCAGAGACGGCGCAGCCTATGCCGCCGACGGTAAAGCACTACGTGCAGTTGACACCAGCAAAGCCAGCAGGCTGTTAGGCCTTTTTGATGACAGCCATATGGACTTCGAATTGGACCGCACCGAGCGGCCATCGATGGAGAAAGTTCAGCCAGACCTCTCAGAAATGACTGAAACCGCGATTAAAATGCTGTCAAAAAATAACGATGGTTACTATTTGATGGTTGAAGGTGGCCGGGTTGACCACGCGCACCATGCCGGCAACGCACAGCGTGCGCTGCACGATGCTGTAGCTTTGTCTGACGCAGTCGCTAAAGCAGTATCAATGGTTGATCTGTCAGAAACCCTAATCCTTGTCACCGCGGATCATAGCCATGTCTTCACTATCGCCGGCTATCCCCGACGGGGTAATCCAATATTTGGTCTGGTTACACCGATTGAGCTGCAAAGCAACGAACCGACGTTGGCAAATGACGGTAAACCCTACACAACTCTGGGCTATCATAACGGCGGTGGTGCAGTGGAAGGCCCTCGTGCGGACCTGACACCGGAACAAGCAGAGTCTATTGATCACCGACAACAGGCTTTGGTGCCAACCCACGGTGAAACCCACGGCGGTGAAGACGTTGCGCTATTCGCGGCTGGGCCATGGGCGCATCTGGCTACCGGTACCATGGAGCAAAATGTGGTGTTCCACATTATTGATCATGCGCTGGACCTAAGAAAACGCGCTGCGCACAAGTAGGTCCAGCGTTTAGGGTATTTGGGTAATTTATGTTTGCGGCGATGGTGGCAGGTTTTGCTGCCACTATCCCGCTTCATATTTTACAATAGCCTCATCGAGGCTTTCGCTTAGCTTAGCGCCGATCTCGCCGCCGTCGCCTGCCACCCGACCGCGAATAATCGCGCGCATCGCATCAACATGTGACTTGACCAACTCAATATGGTTATCTGTAATTTCCCCTGGCCGCTTTACGGTAAAACCATACAGACTGTCAGAAAATTTGGTAATAAGCGGATAGCCAAATGTGCCGCCCTGCCCCTTCATATCATGGGCAATATGGTTGATTTCCTCGAAAAATTCACGTCGGTTTTCTGGCGTATCCACACAGCGGCCATGCTGTTCCTGTAATTTAACCAGCAATCCAGACACCCAGTCAGGATAGTCTTCCGACATTTTGTTAAGCGCAGCCTCCGCAGCCTCCATGGCTTCAACCGAAATATTGGCTTTGCCTGGGGCCAGGCCTGCGGTTTTTTCCTTCAGCCGGTTTTGAAAGCGGTAAAAACGTACAACGACTTTGCTCTTATCCACGAATAATCTCCACGCCTTCGCTTTTATCGGTCAACATTCGGCGCTCAGGCCCTTTTGGTCCGAACTTTTGTCGGCGCCGGTCGGGACCGAAAAATTCAGCATTATGAACGAATTGGCGCGGCCGCTCGATAATCGAAATCAGTTTTTCGCCGATATGCTTGATGGTGAAAGGTTTGGCCAACATATCGCTCACACCCATTTCGCGAGCCTGAATGATACGTTCGGGCTCGGTGTAACTGGTTATCAGCATAAAGGGTACGAAACGGTCCGGGCTGTCCTTATGGCGGCGGACCCATCGCAGGAACATCATCCCGTCAATCGGACTCATGTCCCAGTTTGAAATGACGATATCGATCTGCTGAACGCCAACTTTCATGGGCTCATTTTTTACCCGCTGCAGAAAATGAATGGCGTCTCCGCCGTGCTCAACAGGATAGACATTGCCCACACCCAGAACTTTCAGCGAATTAACAAGCAGCGAGCGAATAAACGGACTGTCTTCCGCCAACAAAACATTCACTCTGTCAAAATCATAATCAGCCATCGTAAACCCTTATGCATCCGCATTAACAACTTTACCCAAAACGGAAGCGACTATCACTACATCCGCTCGGCACCATTAAACCGCATCAATCGTTAAGGAGGTGTTTAATATGTAAGATTGTTTCTTCAAGTCTTCCAAGCAATTCGCGGCCGCATTTATTGCGCCTAGGGTCATCGTCCGCTGGATAGCCCAGCGCTTCGGCCCTTTCCGCTTCAACCGCCAACCGCCATGCTCCGATACTGCGCGCCGCCCCTTTAAGTTTGTGAGCATCAGTGCGCCAATTTTCGTTGCCGCGCCGGCATAGTATCTCCAGATATGTTGGGGCATTGTCCAGGAATATGGTCAATACGTTGGCTTGCAAAGCACTGTCGCCGCCCGTGAATTCCCGCAAGTGGTTATCATCCAAAATAACGGTTTCATCCCAATCGGAATTGGTCACTGTCATTTAACTTTCAGGACAGCAATGCCGCTCTCGGTCAGCTTGCAAACTAGCCAGTCCGGTTTCACCGGGTTTTTATACCAAGGTTCGCACCAACCGTTTTTGATGCATGCTTTGATTGTTTGATCCTTGATCCGCTGTCCCTGTTTGTCAAAAAGCGGTAATTTTCCACCTGGTTCGCTCAAACCACGTTGTAAGTATCGTTTTTGGACGGTACTTAACGCACCGCCTCTCAACCTGTTGGTGGCTTTTTTTGTGGTTTCGTGCGTCTTTACCATTAATTCAGTCATAGACCTGTCCTCAT
>JAJFIU010000028.1 GCA_021774695.1 Alphaproteobacteria bacterium
TTATTCCGCTGCGTTCACTTCCGCCACTTCTTCCGCAGGCAAGTACAGCTCGGAGCCGCGCTTTTTGAACTCTTCACTCATGCGCTTCATACCGGTTTCCGCCTCTTCTTTTTTGGCGGCGAACTCGCGCACTTCTGCGGTAATTTTCATTGAGCAGAACTTGGGCCCGCACATGGAACAGAAATGCGCCACCTTGTGGGCTTCCTTCGGCAGGGTCTGGTCATGGAAATCGCGAGCACGCTCCGGGTCAAGGCTCAGGTTAAACTGGTCTTCCCAGCGGAACTCATAGCGCGCACGGCTTAGTGCGTCATCGCGCAGCTGGCTTGCCGGGTGGCCCTTGGCCAGATCAGCGGCGTGGGCGGCCAGCTTGTAGGTGATAACACCCTCTTTCACATCGTCCCTGTCAGGCAGGCCCAGATGTTCCTTGGGTGTTACATAACAAAGCATCGCTGTGCCGTACCAACCGATCTGCGCCGCACCGATTGCAGAGGTGATATGGTCATACCCCGGTGCGATATCAGTGGTTAGAGGGCCAAGCGTATAAAACGGCGCTTCGTCGCAGTGCTTAAGCTGCAATTCCATGTTCACTTTGATCTTGTGCATCGGCACGTGGCCGGGGCCTTCAATGAACACTTGCACGTCATGCTTCCAGGCAATTTTGGTTAGCTCACCCAAAGTTTCCAGCTCAGCAAATTGCGCTTCATCGTTGGCATCCGCGATACAACCGGGGCGGAAACCGTCACCCAGTGAGAAAGCCACATCGTATTTTTTCAGTATTTCGCAAATTTGCTCAAAGTGAGTGTAGAGGAAGCTTTCCTTGTGGTGAGCAAGGCACCATTTGGCCATGATGCTGCCGCCGCGCGACACAATGCCAGTGACCCGCTTGGCGGTCAGGTGGATGAACGGCAGGCGCACACCAGCGTGGATGGTGAAATAATCAACGCCCTGCTCACACTGTTCGATCAGCGTATCGCGGTATACTTCCCATGTCAGGTCTTCAGCGACACCGTCCACCTTCTCCAGCGCCTGATAAATAGGCACGGTGCCGATGGGCACAGACGAGTTGCGGATGATCCACTCACGGGTGTTGTGAATGTTACGGCCAGTGGAAAGGTCCATCACCGTGTCGGCGCCCCACCGGGTTGCCCAGACCATTTTGTCCACTTCTTCCGCGATGGAAGACGTGACTGCGGAATTGCCGATGTTGGCGTTGATTTTGACAAGGAAGTTGCGGCCAATGATCATTGGCTCGCTTTCCGGGTGGTTGACATTGTTCACCAACACAGCCCGGCCGCGTGCAATTTCACTGCGCACAAATTCGCCGGTGATATAATCAGGAATTTCAGCGCCGAAGCTTTCGCCGTCCCGCTCCAGTTTTTCGGTTGGTGCCTTACGGCCAATGTTTTCGCGAATGGCAACATATTCCATCTCGGGCGTGATGATGCCCTTGCGCGCATAATGCAGCTGGGTAACATTCATGCCTTCTTTGGCGCGAAGTGGTTGTTTTTTAACCGGGAATTCAGGTGCCAGATATTTCTCGCCAGCGTTGCCATTGTCCTCGGGTTTGATATCGCGCCCTTCGTAGCGTTCCACATCGCCGCGCGCTTCGATCCACTCTGTGCGCAGTTCCTCGAGGCCTTTATAAATATCGATCTCGGCAGATGGCTCGCTGTAGGGGCCGCTGGTGTCATACACCCGCACCGGCACTTCATTGGCGCTGGGGTGCAAGTGAATTTCCCGCATCGCCACGCGAACATCGTCGCGTGTTTCAGACTTCACATAAATTTTGTGGGAACCCGGCAGTGCGCCGGTGGTGATGTTAAACTCGTTCTTATCAGATTTTGGGTCGTCAGATTTTGGATGTGCTGAATCAGGCATGGGTATAGCTCCTGTCCCTACGCTGGCGTTAACCAGATCAGGTTCTAAGGGTCTTTGGTTGCCCAAATTAGTACTGGTTAGAATACTGGCACCAAACTCTCAGCCATTGCTGCCCAAATGCCGCGCAGGCTCCCCTCGGAACGGTTAAAGTTAAGGCGCAGAGCCTACGACTGCGGCTCGCCTCGTGCAAGGGAAATAGGACTGCAAAACACGCAATTCATGATCACATTTTTTGTTGCGCCAATAGCACCCTGCTGCGCATGCTTGACGCTGGCATTTTCCAAAGTACGAACAGACCGGGGACAAGGCATATGAAACATCGACTTACAGCAATTATTGTTGGTGCAGCTGCATCTATTGCACTGACGAGCGCGTCTGTGGCGCAGGAGTATGACCCCCAAGAATATGACCCTCTGACAATGGACCCGCCATCCATCGATGCAGCCTACCCACCCGCAGTTGCGGAATTATCGTTCGATAGTTTTGGCTCCCGGCTCAACGGCCATATCTATCTGGCAAACGGTGCGGGGCCGCACCCCACTGTTGTGCTGCTGCACGGCTTTCCCGGCAACGAGAAAAACCTTGATCTGGCACAAGGCATGCGCCGAGCCGGGTTCAATGTTTTGTTTTTCCATTACCGCGGCGCATGGGGCAGCGAAGGCGACTATAGCTTCAGCCATGTGATTGAAGATGTTGCATCAGCCGTAGGCTTTCTGCGCGGCGATAAGACCGCCAAACAATACCGCGTTGACACGAACCGCATCAGCCTTGTGGGTCATTCCATGGGCGGGTTTGCGGCTGTTATGGCGGGTGCAGTTGACCCTTCGATCACCTGCGTGACCGGCATTGATGCAGCCAACTTGGGCAACCCTATTGGCGGCGACAGCACCGAGGCTGATCTGGCGGGTTTTACGGCCTATTTGGATACGCAGGGCATGCTCAAAACCAAGGGCAGCAAGGCGGTAATTGCCGAAATTGGCGAACAGGGTCCGGCGTTTGATACTTTCCTGCTAGGGCCAAAATTTGCAGGCCGCCCGGTTCTTTTGGTTGCTGGAAAACAGGATACGGATGTTGATCCGGTCATAAACCACTTGCCGCAAGTGGCGGCCTATGAGGCTGCCGGGGTTAAGCTTTCTCATATACTGATGGAAGGCGACCATTCCTTTTCCTGGAACCGCTTTGCGTTGATGCGAACCGTTGCCGACTGGATGGGGGCCAATTGCCGCTAGGCGACTAGGCACGGCCACAATTGCAAATTCTCGCTGCACAAACTCGCTTACTACGTGTATTATCACGGTGAGTGAGCAATTTGTGAAAGGCGAAATGCGATGGCTATTATCCAATATGTCAAGGAACCAGGTTCGTTTTTGGTAAAACGCAAAGGCATGAAAAATGGTTCCTCCGGCAGCAAACAATTGTTGCTGGGCGCGCGCCTGCATGTTGATGCAAACAGCGACGAGGACGGCTGGGTCGCAGCGACAACTGTCCCCGATACTAAAGGCAGTGCTCACACAGGGTTCATCGAGAAAACCAAACTTTCCGACAAACAGCTATTGAAAATATTCTATCTGGATGTTGGCCAGGGCGATGCCACACTGATTGAGGCCGAAGGCGCGATTGTTATCATCGACGGCGGCCCCAACAGCGGGTTTTTCAACGAGCTAACAAAAAGGCTAAAAAGTCTGCAACGGGCAGACACTGCGATTGGATTGCCCGAACGGCCAACACTGCATATCAATGCGATCATTATCAGTCATTTCGATCTGGACCACTATCAGGGCCTAACCAAAATCCTTGCGTCGAACAAATTCACTTTCGGCATCATCTATCACAACGGCCTGCCCCGCTACGGCGAGGGCGCGGATAAAGACCTGAACCTAGGGTCTATACGCAAACACGGTGATGATAGCTACTCGATCAGCACCGATTTGCGCGACCTTGATACTGCCAAAACGCTTGTGGCCTCGAGCGTCCTGAAAACCAAAAACGGCAACCCCAACAAATTCGCCAAATTTTTGCAGGCAGCAGTAGACGCACAAACCGAGGGCCGACTTGACACCATGGAATTGCTGGTACGAAGAGACCCGGCAAGCGCGCACCCAACCTTCAGCGATACCGGCCCCGACATGACATTTGAAGTTCTGGCGCCCTTAAGCACCACAAAAACTGGACCCATAAGAATACCAGCCTTTCCTGACCCGCACGATGTGACCATAAGCAACCCGCATCCGTCCCCTTCTCAATCGCATACAATCAACGGCAACAGCGTTGTTTTACGGTTGAAATACGGCAACAACAGCTTCCTGTTTGGCGGCGATCTGAACCAACCGGCACAGGCTTACTTAAACGGTCGCTACGGCACTATGTCGGCGTTTGCCGCTGACGTGAATAAAGCCTGCCATCATGGATCGTCGGATTTTGATCTGGATTATCTAAAAGCCGTTGCGCCGGATGCCACCGTCTTTTCATCGGGCGACAATGGCTCGCACGACCATCCGCTGCCCGATGCCATGGGGGCTGCCGCGAAACACAGCCGGGGTGATTTTCCGCTGGTGTTTTCCACCGAGCTAGCGCGCGAAACCAGTAAAACCGCGATCAAATTTGGCCATATCAATGCGCGCTCAAACGGTGAGGTTATTGTTATGGCGCAGAAGAAGGAAAAGCCTTCGCTAAAAAAAACATGGCATTCATTTGCCCTGCCCTTTGCTGGCCCGTTTGCCGACCAGCACTAGAGGCGCGCCGACTAAACCAAATATGTAAGGACCAAATCACCCAACTCCGGGTAGGCTGCGATTTATGAAAGCCTTTCTCCAGTCCCTATATGTGGCCGCCGTATTCGCCAGCGTTCCTGCTTACGCAACCGAGCCGCGCATGACCGCGCTTACAAACTTTAGCGGTGAGGACCGAGAGCCCTCCCCGTCACCAGACGGTGAATATGTAGCCTATTTGAGTGACCGGGACGGCAATCGCACCAACCAATTATGGCTTATAAACCTGACAACGGGTGCTGCAAGTCCACTTGTTGACAACCTGATGGTCAGCAGTCCGGCCGCATGGCATCCCGACAGTCAATCCCTTGTTTTTGCTGCTAAAAAACAGGCCAAATACCTCGAAACATTGTGGCAAGTAAACCTAGACGGCAGCGGCCTGCGCCAGATTGATACTGGCAGCGAAAACCAGCCCCATATGGCACCAGCAATCTCTCCGGATGACCAGTGGCTCGCTTTCTCGAGGTTGACCGCCGCAGGTGGCAGTAACTGGGACATTTTCCTGCAAAACCAGCGAACCGGAGTGCAAAAATCAATCGCAACCAACAGTCCGTACCGGGAAGTATGGCCGCGCTTCACGGGTGATGGCAAAAGCTTGATGTATTTTTCGCGCGCCGACACCGGCGGTGACAATGATGAAATCTATCGGTTGTCGCTGCTCTCAGGCACCCATGTTCGGCTTACCAATGCATCAGGCCATGATTTCACCCCTGCCCCATCACCGACGCCGGGTGGACCCATCGCCTTTGTATCTAACGGGAGCGGCGCGAGTTTTCTCTACATCATGAACAATGATAGTTCCGATGCCCTTCAAGTTGATACCGGCGAATTTCAAGCGCGCCAACCGGCCTGGAGCCCAGATGGAACCCAGCTGTATTTTACCGGTAGGCCAAAGGCTGGCGGAACAGCGGACATCATGATGATGGAAGTTCCTCAACACTTTTTAACAAAGTGATACTCCGTGCTGTTTGACAGGTCCGTTAGTTCGCGTTCCCGGCCGCTTCGTTTGAAGCCTTCGCGCACGTAAAACCGGTGTGCGCGCAAAAATCGGCTGTCAGACCATAATTCTATCGAAGCTGCGCCACACGCAGTCGCTCTGCTCTCGATCAGTCGCAGCAGTTTTTCGCCCATGCCGCTGCCGCGCAGGTCTGCGTCCAGATAAATGCGTTTCAATTGGTAGAGCTCGTCTGTAATCATGCTGCCCGATACCAGTCCGACAATCCGGCTGTCTATTTCAACTACAAAGCCTTCGCCGCCAATTTTCTCAAGCGCTGTTGCATAAGCCCGCAAGTCGCTGTCTATGCCGTCGGGTTCAACCACAACACCTGGATACTCGCTGAAACAACGGTCAATCAAGTCGATCAAACCTTCGGCGTCCTTGTTCCTTACCGGACGAATGGTCACTGCGGTTCCTTCCTTCAGGGGTTCAACGCCACTATATCATAGAACACGATTCCGTGAACAATCGCTGCCTAAGTGGCTGCCCATAACCCTGTAGCTGTTCGTTTTCAACGGTTAATGCCGCGAAAATCAGCAGCAGAGCAGCATTTTTATAACAAAAGTTAGTATTGCGGCACTGCCAGCAGCACGGTTAGCTATGGTTGAGACTTTATAACATTGATCCAATCACACATGTGAGGACGGGAGACATCTGATGATGCAACATCTGAAAACTACTGCAACCGCTCTGCTTGCAAGCGCAGCCGTATTAACCATGAGCTTCTCAAGCTTTGCCGACCACCATGAAGCTGGCGAAAAAATGAAACAGGAACGCCCAGCTGGTGATATCGCCCGCGATGCTGGCCGCAAACCAAGCCAGGTTATCGAATTTCTCGGCGTAAAACCAGGCATGAAAGTGTGGGATCATGCGTCGTCCACCGGCTATTACACCGCTGTGTTGTCAGAAGCCGTTGGCCGGAACGGCATGGTATATGCCCAGAACCGGCCCGCCTCTTGGGAACGCCTCAAAGATGCGCTCGGACCACGCTATGAAAAGCTGGGAAATGTCGACCCGTTTGCTGGCAATATCACCGATTTTGAAGGCGGCGACGGCGAATTTGACATGGTTTTCACCGCGCTAATTTACCACCATATGCATTACAGCGAAGCCTCCGGTGACGGTACGCCTGACACGTCAAAAACCTTTTATGCCAAAGCAATGGAAATGCTGAAGCCGGGCGGTATGTATGTGATTATCGAGCACCAAGCGCCAGATGGTACGTCCAGAGAAGATAGCGCCGGTTGGCACCGTGCATCACTTGCCAATGCTATCACCGACTTAACCGCTGCGGGGTTCGAGTATGTAGGCAGTTCTGATGTTCTGGCCAACCCGGATGACCCGCAAAATATTCCGTTCCGCGAGCTTACCAGCGGCCGCGATAGCAGCCAGCGTTATGTCGCGAAATTCCGCAAGCCGAAA
Organism: Alphaproteobacteria bacterium; assembly: GCA_021774695.1. GTDB lineage: Bacteria > Pseudomonadota > Alphaproteobacteria > Sphingomonadales > Kordiimonadaceae > Kordiimonas. The sequence continues at coordinate 7,066 of JAJFIU010000028.1, forward strand.
TAACAGTAGTTAATCGCCGGGTCAGGAAAAACAAAGGCTGTCGGAATATCCGGCGGTCTTTGTTTATAGGTGCTCTGGCCGAAAATCATTCAAAGCCCATAACAAACACCACCGCCGCCGGAAAGCGGCGGGCATAGCTTGCCGCATGATGAGTACTACAGGGTGAAACCATCTTCAGCACGCGTCCGGGGTCCGTAAGCTTTTGGCCAAGAAGCGTTTCAAGCCGGGTCAGTTGCAATGGCAGTTCGGTGTTGGCAGGAGTGTTGCAGGCAATAGTGGCGGCCCCAATATGCTCATGCGTCCCCGCGCCCAAGTAGGCACGCGTCCACGACAATCCGAATTGTTGCTCGCCAAGCAGTGCCAGCATGGCTTCATTGTTAACATAAATGGATGGGCTTTCGACCAGAACCCTGCCGAAAACTTCAGGCCGCAGGGTCGCCGTATATAGTGCGGCCAGCCCACCATAAGACGCCCCGCCGATCGCTGTGTTCTCAGGTCCAGATTTGATCCGGTATCGCGCCTTCAAAAAAGGCAGGACCTCGCGTACAACGAAATCCGGATAACGACTGCCCTGAGGTTCCCGCAGCGGCGGAGAGAGATATTCATCATACCAGGGCAAATATTCGTTCGCCCGTCCCGTCCGCCCGGCGTTGTCGATGCCGACCACAATAAATTCAGGTATATCTCCGGCCAACCAAAGACCCGCCAGCGTTTCATCCACCCGCCATTCGGCCCGCGCGTACACGGCTGTGTCCGCGTCAAATAGATCCTGCCCGTCGTTCAACAACAGCACAGCATAGGCATCCGTACCGGTTGGCGCATAAGAGGGTGGCAACAAAACCCGCAGTTTGCGCGTGTTGGCGAAAATATTGCTGCTGAAATCAAGGATATCCAGCCTGCCGGTGACTGCTGAACTCTGGACCGCAGCCTGCCGGGCCGTAGCCGCACCGGCAACGGCCATCATCAGAAACAGCAGTAAAACCGTCAGGGAGCGCAAGTGCCAGCTCGCCGCTTGCTTGTTATTGCGCTCATATACCACGATACCCATCATAGGAAATGCCTACCACAATGGCGGTGAGTTGTTAATCGCCTATAAGTTATAGGCGGCCCTGGGATCGCCCTGTCCCGTCACCTGTCATCCCGGTGCCAAAAACTATTGCTCCCATGGGGTCCAAAGGCGGTTAGGGTTGAACCGGCATCTGCCCGCGGTACAAGGGATGCTGGGATAACTAAAACCGGGATAAGCTATTGCCCCACCGGTGTTGTGTATATCAGATAACTTGCCATGCCAGCTAATCAGTCCAATTAGATAGTCTTGCTTGCACACCACTGTGCACACGCTAGTTTTGACACGCCCGGAGTTAATGGCAGAACCAAGGGCTGAACTGGCAACTGGCTTGAAGAAAGTATATCGATATGCATATAGGTCTTATCGGCGGCATCGGTCCCGCAGCGACGGAATTTTATTATCGCAACCTGGTAAAACGCCACAAAGACGCTGGCACTGCGATGGATCTGACCATTGTCCATGCCGATGTCACGACCCTGATCAATAATTTCAACGACCGCGCCTACGATGCGCAGACGGCGCTCTATATGAAATTTGTAAAGCGCCTGCAGGCCGCCGGGTGCGATGCGGTTGCCGTCACGTCGATGGCGGGGCATTTTTGCATCGATCAATTGATTGCTGCGGCGTCGTTGCCGATCATTAATGCCATTCCGGTGATCAACGAGCATTTCAGCACCCACGGCATTAAACGGGTTGGCCTTTTGGGCACAAACGGCGTGATGGCCAGCAAGCTCTACGGCGGCATCACCAGCGCCGAGGTTTTGGTGCCAACAGACGACGTGTTCGAGCGCGTCAGCGAGGAATATTTCGCCCTCGCCCGCACCGGCATGTGCACCAACAAACAGCGAGAGTTCTTTTTCAGCGTTGGCCAAGAGATGATAGCTCGCGGCGCGGACGCCGTTATGCTGGCAGGCACAGACCTGTGTTTGGCGTTTGATGGCTTCGAGCCCGGCTTTCCGGTGATTGATAGCGCGCTGGTGCATGTGGATGCGATTTTCGAGGCGGCTGTGCCCGACCTTATCGGATAGACAAACCAGCGTATAGCGTTTGTCAGCGCGCGTGAGTTTACTTACATAAGCTATTTTTGGCCGGCCTAGTCATCAGCAATAAGCTTCTTTACGTCATTTAAGCCGAGAGGAATGCCTCCCGTTCCCCAATGGCCATCTTTGATCTCGTTAATTTTTACCCAGGTCATTGCTCGCAATTTCTCGCTTGTGACATCGACTACCGCATCTGTGATCTTGGTAATGAGATCACGAGACTGGTCTGGGCTAAGCTCATGTTCGAAAACGTCAACCTGTATGAGTGGCATGGTTTTTCCTCAAATAGGGTACAGGCGCAACTTTCGGGGACGCAGGGGCGTCCCCGAAATTGGCCTTTAGGCCGCTTTCACGGTTTCAAGATGCTCAAGGCCAAGTGCCCTGATGCTGCTCGCCTGCACAGGCGCTGTTGCTTCGTTCAGTACATCAGCACCAAAACTGGAACCAACCACTGTCCGGTTTGGCCGCTGCCCTTTTGTCATACTGATCAATGGCAGAATAGCTTCGGCGACATCGTGTGGGTTTGGTGCATCAGCGGCCTCAAACATCGCTGTAAAATTCTGGACCATAGCGCCCGGGATATCCGCCACCTCGCCGTATTCCGCCAGCCTCGCCGCGTCTGACGGCTGCGCCGCGCTACCATACATTTGGGTGGGATAAGCGCTGGGCTGCACCAGAACAACATCAACACCAAACTGTGAAACCTCGTAGCGCAAACTGTCTGACAACGCTTCAACGGCAAACTTGCTGGCGCCGTAAAGCCCGAAGAATGGGAAAGTGACCCGGCCCAAAATAGAGCCGATATTAATAATCAACCCGTTCTGCTGATCCCGAAGTGTTGGCAGAACGGCGCGGGTAACCCGGTGCAATCCAATGACATTGACATCAAAAAGTGACATAACTTGTTCGTCGGTAAATGCCTCGGAAACGCCCGCTGACGCAACGCCCGCATTGTTGATAAGGACATCGATGCCGCCAGCCTCCAAAATAACACTGGCAACTGCCTGATCGACCGATTCAGTGTCCGTGACATCGAGCTCGACGATATTGATACCTTTTGCCCTCAGAGCATCCGCGTGGACGCGGTTTCGGGTTTCAGGGTCGCGCATGGACGCAAAAACATTGTGCCCGGCACCCGCCAGTGTTTCAGCAATGTCGCGGCCAAAGCCCGTGGACGCACCAGTAATCAGAATAGTTTTAGGCATAGTAATTTCCTTAGTTTGAAGTGAGTAAAAGGGAGGGGTGACGCCGCATCGTACTTGATCGAGCGACACTGTTGGTCGTTTCTATCCAGCCATTACGGTTGGCTCAGACAAACAGGCCTGACCCAGAAAACCGCGAATGGCCGCTGCAATTTCAGTGTGGTGGGTTTCAAGGGCAAAATGGCCAGCGTCGAAAAGTCTGATGTCTGCCTCAGGAAGATCGCGGGCAAACGCTTCGGCACCCGCAGGCAGGAAGAAGGGATCGTTTTTTCCCCAAACTGCCAACAAAGGTGGGCGGTATTTGCGAAAATAATCTTGGAAAACCGGATAAAGCGCCACGTTACTGGCATAATCCAACAATAAGTCGAGCTGAATGTCTTGGTTGCCGGGCCGGGCCAATAATGCACTATCGAGGGTGTAGGCCTCAGGCGCGATCAGCCGGGTGTCGGTAACACCGTGGGTATATTGCCACTGTGTAGTTTCCGAGTTCAGCAAACTCCGCAGCGCATTTCGGTTTTCATCGGTTGGATCCTGCCAATATGCACGGATAGGTGCCCATGCGTCGCTTAGTCCTTCACTGTAGGCGTTGCCATTTTGGGAAATGATCGCGGTGACCCGCTGTGGATGACGCACCGCAAGGCGCAAACCAACCGGCGCACCATAGTCGAACATATAAAGCCCGTAGCGATCCATATCTAGGGCCTCGGTGAAGCTCTCAATCACGTCTGTAAGGCTCTCAAAACTATTGTTAAGCCCAGCCTGCGCTGGATCGTCAGAAAAACCAAACCCTGGCAGGTCGGGCGCAATCATCCGGTAGCTGTCGGCAAGCTCCGGAATAAGATTCCGGAACATATGGCTTGAACTTGGAAAGCCGTGCAGCAACAACAGAACCGGTGCGTTCTTTCGCCCGGCTTCGCGGTAAAAAACCTTTATCTTGTCAAGGGTCACCGAATGATAGGTTGTCAATGTCATGATGGAAGTCTCCCGTTTGCGGCAGAAACTTCGATTACTCTGCCATACAGGGCCTAATATGATATGTTCTTTAAATAATATAATAGCTTGTTTAACACATCATTTATGCGTAAATTGCACAAATGAATAGATTGTCAAATTTGCAGCTATTTGTACGGATTATCGATGAAGGCAGCTTCTCGGCTGCCGCACGCTTTCTGGGTGTGACGCCGTCATCAGTTTCCCGCCAGGTGTCACAATTGGAGCATGAGCTGGGCACACGTCTGTTTCACCGGACAACTCGCAAGCAGAGCCTGACCGAAGCAGGCGAGATTTACTTGCAACACGCGCGGCGAATTGTCGTTGATGTTGAAGAGGCGCATTTGGCGGTTAGTCGGCTGGCGGATACACCGTCGGGCAGCCTTCGCGTAACCGTCGAAGCAGACTTCGCCGCCGCCTTTATTGCACCGATATTACCCGATTTCATGAAGCGATACCCGGACGTGCACATCCGCCTGTCTATGAGCGCCAACAAAGCAGACCTCGTCGACAGTGGCTTGGATTTAGCGGTCCGTATCGGCCACCTCGACGACTCCAGCTTAATCGCCCGCAAGATTGCAACAAGCCGGTCGCTGGTATGCGCAAACCCGGCTTATCTGGCCAAATACGGCACGCCCACACACCCCGATCAGCTACAACTGCACAAGTGCCTGTCTTTCGTGACCAGTCCGGGCAAAAACCTGTGGCGCTTCAGCGATGAGCACGGCGCGATTGAAGTCCCAATTTCGGGGCCGCTCAATGCAGGCAGTCTTGCCTTTTTAAAACAAGCGGCGTTGGACGGGCTGGGCATTATCATGGTGCCGTCGTGGATGGTTCAAAGTGAGCTGGAACATGGCCAACTTGTCCCCTTGCTTGAAGACTTCCCCCTGATGCCATCCAGCACCCCGATCCATGCCGTGTTTGCCCATAATCGACATTTGGCACCAAAAGTTCGAGTGTTCGTAGACTTTCTCGCGGAACACATGCACGCGCTGTGAACGCCGCTGCCGGAAAGCAATTATACTGGCCGGAACCGACCTGTGTTTGGCCTTTGATGGCTTCGAGCCCGGCTTTCCGGTGATCGACAGCGCACTGGTGCATGTTGATGCGATTTTTGAGGCGTCAGTATCACATTGACATCACTAAACTAACTGCAATCAAAGACAATAGGGGGTATATGGTTGTCACTACTTCAAGTGTCGGGAAGGCGTCAATGGAAGGTCGCGCCCTAAACGGCACATAAATTCTTAAAAGAACAAAACTTAAGGGCGACAACCACGCATTCCAAAGAAGCACATGTTCAATTGAACCAGACCCAATAGAAGCGTTTTTACTCAAAACAATG
>JAJFIU010000029.1 GCA_021774695.1 Alphaproteobacteria bacterium
GGCCTCGGCTGCTTTGATTGCTGCTAAATGATGCTCTTCCATACCAGACACCGCCAGCTCTGCTTCCCGGAGAGCCCGCAATCTTACAACATGCATGTCGTCGCCTTCACCAATCTCTATTTGCAGATCAGCGATTTCTTCTGCCAGTTCCTCGCGCACATCTTCAATGTCTTTCAACATGTCGGATCGAGATTTAAGCAATTCCTCAGCCTGCTCATCCAAGCCCTCGAGTGCTTCTTTTACGGCTTCCCGTTCGATCTCGATAACACGATGTCTATGGCTATCATTCATCTTGACCATCGCCATATGTTCGCCGCGAATTTCCCTTTGTTCTTCAAGGGCTTCTATTGCTTTTTCCAGGCTTTCCTTCGCGGCATTAAGAGCTTTTTTATCGCTGCGTTTTTTTGTCGCTTTCAAGCGTTTCTGCACATCGCCTAAAGCCGAACGTACCTCCGTCAGTGCTTCTTCAATGGCAGCGACGCGCTGGATGTTGACACGCACATCAATCTCAGGGCCATCAATGTGCCACTTACCACCGCCGGTAATGATTTCATGGCGTTTGCCATCCCGGATAACGTGTACAGAGCGATTTATTTCTCTCTCAATCTCTCTCTTGGCCTTTTTGATTTCACGTTGGATCTTCTTTTCGATCACTTTCACATCAACTTCATCATCGCTATCACCATGCGGATGTGCAGCGACTGGGAAACTGGCCACTGCCATAAGGGCAAGCGCAGAAAGGGTCGATTTAAAGCCTAATTGGGGGAATTTTATAGCTGTCATTCTCATAGTATCCTCGTCATATCGCCGTTTGGGCTGTGTTCTAATGCTGCCGCCCAACTCTTTCGGCCTGATACGACCTGTTATTTACTATCCGGGGGCTGCCTCACTTTTTCGTGATTTCACCCTGACAGCATTTAAACGGAAAGAAACCCACTATTCGGCCAACTGTGCTCCAAACGAGGTAAACAGGCCATTCAGCGCTTATTTGAGAGATTACGGCACCTGCAGCAAGATGGCGGCAACATTACGCCCTTCAATGGTCAATACATTATAGGTGCGCGAGGCAGCACCGGTGCTCATAACATCATAACCAATATTGTTCTGCTCCAGATGCAAGCGCAACTCTTTTGGCAGCAAGGCCATATCCGGGCCGGTTCCTATGATCAGGATTTCGGGCATAGGATGCGATGCGAGTGCGCCGTCAATGTCGGCAGCGGTAAGCGCAGCAAGAGAGTCCACAGGAAACGGGAAAAAGCCGCTTTCACGAACGAACACGCTGCCTTCTACCCGCCTGTCCATCAAGCGAAAGCCGCCGTCACCGTACGCCTCTATAAGAAGCGTGTCGTCGGGGCTTTCCAGCTTTACCGTTATACCTGAGGACTGATATTTTTCTGCCACGCTAGAACCTATGACTTACCGCCTGTTAGTCGCCGAACTGCCGATTAGTCGCCGAACTGCCTATAAGTCGCCGAACTGACCGGGGCGGGATTTATCCACTGTTGGATCTTTTTCTTCATCATGAACCATCGCCTCGCGTCGTATTTTGAAGAACAGCAGCAACGGCGATGCAACAAAGATCGAGCTGTAAGTTCCGATTACAACACCCCAGATCATTGCTGCAGTAAAACCACGGATAACTTCGCCGCCGAGGAAAAACAGCGCAAACAGCGCCAGCAGCGTGGTAACCGAGGTCATAACCGTGCGGCTAAGCGTTTGATTGAGCGACAGATTGAGCACATCTTCCATCGCCATTTTCCGGTATTTACGAATATTTTCGCGCACCCGGTCATAAACCACAACTGTGTCATTGAGGCTGTAACCAACAATGGTCAGCAGTGCCGCAATGATCGACAGGTTGAATTCAAGCCGTGTGAGTGCGAAAAAACCCACCGTCAATACTATATCATGCACCAGTGCGATAACTGCACCCAGGCCAAACTGCCACTCGAAACGGAACCAGATATACATCAGCACCATCAATATTGCGACAGTAACCGCAAGCGCACCGTCCTGCTTCAATTCGGCTGACACTACGGGGCCAATAATATTGCCCTGTCGGTAAATCAGGTCCGGAAGCGCGGCGGCAAGTGCGGCCCTTACATTTGTCATGGCAACGCTTTGCGCGGTGTCGTCACCCGGTTGACGCTCGATGCGCACCAGCACATCATTTGGACTACCGAACTGTTTGACCGATACGCCGCCAAGGTTCAGGCCAGCCATAATCTCCCGAATATCAGCGAGCGGTACGGCTTTTTCCTCGTAACCAACTTCGACCGTGATACCGCCCTTAAAGTCGATACCGTAATTCAAGCTTTCAACTGCAAACAGAACAAGCGAACCGATACCCAGCAGTATGGAGAAAACCGCAGCGATTTTGCGCATACTAAGGAATTTGATTTTGGTTTCTTGTGGCAGAAGCTTTAATAACATGACCTCTACTCCCTATATCGGCAAGGTGGTTGGGCGCGCACGCTTCAACCAGCTTGAAAGTACATAACGGGTCAGCACAACCGCCGTGAACATGGAGGTCAAGATACCAATCCCCAGTGTCACCGCAAACCCTTGAACCGGGCCAGAGCCGAGGAAATACAGCACTGCCGCTGCAATGAAAGTGGTGATGTTGGCATCCATAATGGTTGAAAAAGCCTGCCCGTAGCCACGTTCCATCGCTTGAAACGGCTTGGCGCCTGCCCTTTGTTCCTCGCGGATGCGCTCAAATATCAGCACGTTGGCATCCACTGCCATACCAATAGTCAGCACAATACCGGCAATGCCCGGCAACGTAAGCGTCGCCTGAAACAGGCTCAATACACCAGTGATCAACACCAGGTTGGTGATCAACGCCAAATTGGCTGCTAGGCCAAACCGACCGTAGCTCGCCACCATATACAGAATAACCAAGACAAAACCGATCATCGCGGCCGTGCTGCCGGCTTCAATGTTATCAGCGCCCAAATCCGGCCCAACCGTACGCTCGGCCAAAACCGTTAGCTTAACCGGCAAAGCACCGGCTTTAAGAAGCGTTGCAAGCTCGTTAACTTCGGCAATATCGCCGCTACCGGTGATCATGCCGCTACCACCCAAAATAGGACCGATAATATTGGGTGCACTGATCACCACACCGTCCAGCACAATCGCGAACGGCCTGCCCACATTGTTGGCGGTATGGGTTCCAAATCGCTTGGAGCCTGCAAGGTTAAAGGTGAAGGAAACAACTGGTTGTCCGCGCTGGTCGAACGAGGGCTTGGCGTCAGTCAGGTCATCACCGGACACAATAACTCTCTCGTTGATAACAATCGTACCACCATCTTTCAGCGGCATTTCTTTTTGGCGTGGCCGCAACCGACCATTTTGAATGTCGCTAGCCGAAAGGCCGGTGATCACATCATGGAATGATAATTTTGCGGTTTTACCAACCACTCGCTTAATTTCTTCCGGGTCGCTAGCGCCAGGAACTTCCAGAATGATGCGGTCGCTACCTTGTGGTTGTAGGGTAATTTCCTTGGTGCCCGCCGGGTCAACCCGCTTGCGGATCACCTGCATCGACCGTGCTATTGCATCGCGTTTTTGGAACTCAATGCCCGGCTCGGTTAAGGTCAGGGTGAAAGTGGCGCCGTCCCGCTCCATTGTAACTTCCTGAATGCCTCCACCCAGTGCCGCATTGAGCGTGCCTCCGACTTGAGACTGGGTCAGCGGCAGCAACAGCTCGCGCCCACGGTCTGTCAGCTCAGGGATACGCAGGGTTGCAGACACAGACTGCCCGTCAACTCTAACACCTGTGAAGGTTGCTCGTTCCGCGCGGGGAACGTCGCGGCGCCTGCCTTCTTCGCGGCTAAGATCACGGATTTGATCAGCCAAATTAGCCAGCCGTGCAGCCACCACATCTTCAGTTTCCGCGCCAAATAACAAATGCACGCCGCCCTGCAAATCAAGCCCCAAGCTCAGGGTTTGCTCTGGCATAAAGCCCGGCAGGCCGTCTCGCTGGTTTTCAGATAGAAAGTTAGGCAGCGCGGTTACTATGCCGAACAGGCATACAAGCGCGATCATGATGACTTTCCAACGCGGAAAGGTGAGCATTCTACAGTCCCCTACTCGTGCGGCTCACGGATTACAAATGGAGCAAATGTAGAGCCGCAAACAAAAACCGGGCTCACGCATGAGCCCGACGGAAGTTTACTTTTTGGTGTCGGTTTTGGCGGGTTCGCCTTTGACACGTACATCGGAAAGCGTGCTTTTCACCACACGAATACGAACACCTTCGCCGAAATCAACTTCAACTTCCTCAGTGTCGTCTTTCACTTTGGCGACTTTGCCGATCAATCCACCAGCGGTTACAACGGTATCGCCTCGGCTAACCTTGTTGACCATCTCGCGGTGCGCTTTCATCTTCTTGTTCTGCGGGCGCAGAATAAGAAACCAGAAAATAACCACGATCAAAACCAACGGTGCCAGGCTTTCAATTAAACCGGGGCCGGCGGGTGCGCCTGCGCCTTGCGCATATGCAGCAGTAGAAAATAACATAGTTTTATACCTCTAATCATATCTGCCGGAGCCAAGCCTGCGACCGCAAACCTGCCCTTGAACCGGCGTTTCCTCAACCATCGGCGGGACTATAGCCACTTGAAGGTCAAATGCAACAAAAGCCGGGCTCGCAACCGGCATTTTCCCGTGATACTAATTCTTTCCAACATGGGAAGACAAACGGGATGTTGCAAGTGGCCAAAACTAGTAGTGACAAAATGCAAGAAGATGCGAAATCCGAGATTGCACGCTTAACCGAAGCCGTTGACGGCTTGACCGCTGCCCTTGCGCGCGCGAACCCCGCTGTTAAGTCCAGCGACAGCCCTTTGCCTCACTCCAATGCTACGGCCTTTGTTTATGATGCCGCAACGGGCGAATTGCGTGCCATCAACCGTGTTTCAGCGCCTCCGCTAGAGCTACTCCGAGGCATTGACCGTGCCAAAGCCACCTTGCTCGAGAATACCGTCCGGTTCTCCGCTGGCCACAGTGCTAACAACGCGCTTTTGTGGGGCGCGCGCGGCATGGGCAAAAGCACGCTGGTCAAATCTATCCACGGCCATTTGGCGGCAGGGGCTGAAAACCCGCCTGCCCTGATTGAAATTCACCGGGAGGACATTTCTTCGCTGCCGTCTCTGCTTCAATTGGTGCGGGATTGGGACAGGCCCTGCATCCTGTTTTGCGATGACCTGTCTTTCAACCGACCGGACCAGGACTTCAAGGCACTGAAATCGGTGCTGGAGGGCGGGCTTGAAGGCAGGCCCGACAATGTGATTTTTTACGCCACGTCCAACCGCAGGCATATG
>JAJFIU010000030.1 GCA_021774695.1 Alphaproteobacteria bacterium
TGGTGCGGATGTGTTTGACATAGGGGCCGAAACGGCCGTCAAGAACCTTCATGTCATCGACCTCATCATGGTGATAGCCAAGATATTTCAATATAGTATTATCTCCACCATTTTTTGAAGCACTATCAGCAATCAGCGCGACGGCACGGTTTAGGCCCACGCTAAACACTTCCTCTGTTGAGGCCAGCTTACCGTATACACCGTCGTGGGCCACATAAGGACCGTAACGGCCGATGGCTGCATTGATCGGTTTGCCGGTTTCAGGGTGCATGCCTACTTCGCGCGGCAGTGAGAGAAGCTGCAAAGCTTTTTCCAGATCAATTGTAGCGGCGTCCAAATCTTTGGGGATAGTGGCGCGTTTGGGCTTTTCTGCTTTTTCGCCTTTAGCGACTTTTTTGGTCTCACCCAGTTGGATATACATACCGAACCTGCCACTGCGAACAGCGATTTCCTCGCCGGTTTCCGGGTCGGTACCCAGAACTGAGGGTCCGCCTTCGCCGTTTTCCTCTGCTTCGTTGGCTTTGCGGCCAAACGGACGGGTGAAACCACACTCTGGATAGTTGGAACAACCAACAAAGGCACCATACCGGCTGGTTTTCAGGCCGAGGCGGCCATCATCGCAGCTTGGACATTTGCGGGGGTCGTTTCCTTCTGTCGCTACTGCGAACATCATTGGCTCAAGGAATTCGTCCAGCGCGTCGATAACAATAGTGTTTCTGACGTTGATAATTTCTTCGGTTTTTGGTTTAAAATCGGTCCAAAAGTCGCTCACAACCTTTTTCCAGTTTTCCTTGCCGTCCGATACAAAATCCAACTGTTGTTCAAGGTTGGCGGTGAAGTCAAACTCCACATAGCGATCAAAGAATTTCTCAAGGAATGCAGTAACCAATCGGCCTTTATCTTCCGGGATAAACCGGTTCCGGTCCATGATTACATAGCTGCGATCACGCAGGACGGTCAAAATGGACGCATAAGTAGACGGGCGGCCAATGCCCAGTTCTTCCATGCGTTTCACAAGGCTGGCTTCGGTGAAGCGCGGTGCTGGCTCCGTGAAATGTTGGCGCGGCGTTACCTCATTAAGTTTGAGGGTTTCACCTTCACTCATTTGCGGCAGAAGCTTTTCGTCTTCGTCGGCTTCGTCGTCTTTGCCTTCCTGGTAAACAGACAAGAAACCATCAAACTGTATAACCGTCCCGGTCGCACGCAGTTCAGCCGACTTGTCGACATTCATGATCGTGACCGTGGTGCGCTCCATTTGGGCGCTTTCCATCTGGCTGGCGATCGTGCGGCGCCAAATCAGTTCGTATAATTTAAGTTCGTCCGCATCTAGTGAACCCGCGACATCAGCGGGGCGGCGCATAGGGTCAGTGGGGCGAACCGCTTCGTGGGCTTCCTGTGCGTTCTTGGCTTTGGTTTTATAAACCCTGGGCGCGCTCGGCAGGAAGCGAGCGCCGTAACGGTCTTCGATCATGGCACGGGTCGCGTTAAGCGCTTCTTGCGCGATGCTGACGCCGTCTGTCCGCATATAAGTGATCAAACCGGTTACTTCGCCGCCGATGGTCTTACCCTCATACAAGCTTTGGGCGACGCGCATGGTGCGGTTTGCAGCAAAGCCTAGTTTGCGCGCTGCTTCTTGTTGCAGTGTGGATGTGGTGAAAGGCGGTTGCGGATGCCGTTTTGCCGGCTTGCGCTCTACTGACTGAACGGTAAGTGGTTCGTTGCGGGCAAGGGCGGCTGCTGCAGTGGCTGTGTTTTCGTTGGGTAAGTCATACTTGCCCAGTTTCTTGCCGTTCATTGCGAACAATCGGGCGGCGAAGTTTTTACCGCTCGCTGAACTCAGCGCAGATTCCACGGACCAATATTCTTGTGCAACAAAACGTTCAATCTCGGCTTCGCGGTCACAGACAAGCCGAAGTGCAACTGATTGCACACGGCCTGCAGAACGAGCACCTGGCAGCTTGCGCCACAAAACCGGCGACAGGGTAAAGCCCACCAGATAATCAAGCGCCCGGCGTGCCAGATAGGCGTTTACCAGCTCTTGGTCCAGTTCGCGCGGCTCTGCCATCGCTTTCAAAATAGCTGATTTGGTGATTTCGTTGAAGACAACGCGCTTAACATCGACGTTTTTCAGCGCCTTCTTTTTTTCCAGCACCTCGAGTACATGCCAACTGATGGCCTCGCCTTCGCGGTCGGGGTCGGTTGCCAGATATAGTCGGTCGGCACCTTTAACGGCATTTGCGATCTCAGTGAGTCGCTTGGCGGAGTCGCGGTCCACAGACCACAACATCTCAAAATCATTGTCAGGTAATACTGATCCATCCTTGGCGGGCAAGTCGCGTACATGGCCGAAACTTGCTAACACATTGTAATCTTTACCAAGATACTTGTTGATCGTTTTCGCCTTAGAGGGCGATTCCACAATAACGACGTTCATATGGCTTTTCATTTCCAACACTGGCACAGCACTCACAATGGGCGCTGATGCGGCTAACAACTTTTGTTCTCACCTAGAGGGATGCGGCCCTCAATGCAACGGGATTGTTTATTTTTCACATAATTTTACTGAATCGCCCCCCACTGTGGCGCGCCACTTTACCGTCCAATTCCAATAGTTGTAGCTCAGCAAGAATGCTGTCTGCAGCGCCGTCACACAGCAGGACAATTTCGTCGATATGGATGGGACTGGGGCTTAGTATCGTTATAAGGTTTGCCGGATTAGGCGACTGAGCTGGAGCTGATAAATTAGCTGGTTTTTTTTTGGATTTCGTATCTGAAAATTTAACTTGCGGTCGGCTGGCTGTGGAAGTGGAGAGTTCGTTAATAATGTCATCAGCGTTACGCACGAGTATCGCACCGTCTTTGATCAACCGGTTCCCCCCGGCAGACCGAGGGTCTAACGGTGACCCTGGCACGGCAAAAATCTCGCGACCATGCTCTCCGGCTAGACGTGCTGTGATCAAGGAACCTGACCGGGCAGCAGCTTCAATAACAAGGGTGCCGTCGGACAGGCCCGAAATTATGCGGTTTCGACGCGGGAAATGACGAGCCTGTGGTTTTGTGCCGGGCGGCATTTCACTGACCAGCAAGCCCTTGGACCTGATGTTTTCATACAATTGCTGATTTTCGCGTGGATAGACGATGTCCAAACCGCCAGCCAAGCAGGCGATTGTGCCGGTTTCAATTGCTGCGCTGTGGGCCGCCGCGTCTATACCGCGGGCCAATCCAGATGCAATCCAGATGCCTGCTTCGCCGAGCGCGGTAGCGATTGTACGGGTAAGTTTAAGCCCCGCCCCGCTGGCGTTACGCGCACCAACAACTGCGAGGGTAGGCCCCTCTAAAAGCGATATATCCCCGAGGCAATGCAATATGGGCGGTGCGTCTGGAATTGCCGCCAAACGGCTTGGGTAGGCCGGGTCGCCTAGATATACGGTTGTTGCACCCAGTTTTGATGCAGCGGCCAATTCGCTTACAGCGTCATCAATGCTGCCAACCTTTTTGGCATGAGTGCCACCTAACAACGCGTCTAACGCATTTGCCGCATCTCCGTGCAGCTCGAGTAATTTCAAGAAGGTGACAGGACCGATGCCTTGGCTACGAGCCAATCTGACGTGAGCAAGTCGTTGCGCATCAGGGCTTGGCATATGCGTTTCTATTTCTTTTTGCCTATTTTCGATTCGGTGCCAGCCAGAATTCGTTCAATGTTTTCCCGGTGACGGATGAAAATCACGATAGTCATTGCCGTTAGAAATATCCAGCTGTCATCGCTACGCAAATAAAACCCCGCAACCGGAGCGGTAACCGCGGCGGCTAGTCCGGCCAAAGAAGACATTCTGAATATGGTAATTGTTAGCAGCCAAATAGCTCCGACAGTCAGACCAACCATCCATGAAATGGCGAACACGGTACCGAAGAATGTCGCTACGCCCTTGCCGCCGTTGAATTTAAGAAATATGGGAAAACAATGCCCGATGAATGTCGCCATGCCCGCGACCACAACAAGCGAAGGCATGTCTAATACGTGGGCAGTGACCAGGACGGCAAGGGCGCCTTTTCCAGCGTCTAGAAGTAATGTCGCTAGCGCCAGGTCTTTCCTGCCAGTGCGAAGTACGTTTGTTGCACCGATGTTGCCTGAACCAATTTCACGGATATCCCCCAAGCCAAAGATCCTCGTGATCACGAGGCCAAAGGGGATAGCTCCCAACAGATAGCTTGCAATGAGGACAAGGCCGTTCGTTATAGAGAAATCCATCAGGTTATGCCTTTTCGTAAACAGAAACGCCGTCGGCAATCGTTCGCCAAACCTGGCCCTGAACAGGCAGTGTATCAAACGGTGTGTTTTTGGCGCTGGAAATGAGCGCATCGGCGTCTATTCGCCAAGGTTTATTGGGGTCGAAAACCACAAAGTCGGCAAACGAGCCTGCGGCAAGGGTACCTGTTGGAAGTCCTAGCAGCTGCGCCGGATTTGTTGTTAGCGCCCTGAGCATGGTCATCAGGCTGATTTTGCCAGCGTGAACGGGCGCGAGCGAAAGCGCCAGCATGGTCTCGAACCCAACGATCCCAGATGCAGCCTGGGCGAAGGGCAAGCGCTTGACGTCAGCACTTTTCGGCGAATGGTCGCTTACCAGTGTGTCGATGGTGCCGTCGGCAACCGCCTCTATCAGCGCGAGCCGGTCTTCTTCGCTGCGCAAGGGCGGGCGTACTTTGGCGAAGGTTCGGTACCCTTCAATTGCGTTGTCGTTCAGGTGCAAATAATGCGGTGCAGTAGAGCAAGTAACCCTTATGCCGCGTGCTTTGGCGGCGCGAATGGCTTCAACGCCGTCTTTTGATGATATCAGCGCGAAATGAAGCCGTGCGCCGGTAAGTTCAGCCAGGCGGGCATCGCGGTCAATTTGCATGGCCTCAGCCGCGGACGGCACACTTGCTAACCCCAACCGGGTGGCAATTTCACCCTCATGGGCAATAGCATCGACGCCGAGTTCCGCGTTTTCGGCATATTGCACGATCAAGGCCTCGAAATGATTGGCATACTCAAGCAATCGCCGCATCACTTGGGCGTCGGCAACCGCATGATTGCAATCGGTAAAACCGACAGCGCCGGATTGCTGCATCTGGCCAATCTCGGCAATCTGTCGGCCTTTCATGCCTTGGGTTGCTGTCCCCATTGGGTAGACACTAACAATCTGGCTATCAACCGAGCGGTGGCGAATTCGTTCCACAACCGCGTCGGTGTCGATGGTGGTTGTTTGGTCCGGCTGTAGAATAATAGTGGTAATGCCGCCCGCTAGTGCTGATGCGGCATCAACCGCGTGTGCGCGCATATCAATGAAGCCGGGGCACAGTATTTTACCGCCGCAATCTATGGTTTCGGATACGTCGCTTGTGTCGATATCAGCGCCGTAACCCTCTATGAGATTGCCGCTTACCACCAGTGTGCCTATGGCGTCATGATTGGTCGCCGGGTCGATAATGCGGGCGTTCGTGTAGGAGGTTTTCATGCATTATCCTCCGGCCTTAGATGCCTGGTCAGGATATCAATGCAGGCCATGCGAACTGCGACGCCCATTTCAACCTGTTCTTCGATGGCAGACCGGTCCAGATCATCGGCAACGTCCGACGCAATCTCAACACCGCGGTTCATCGGGCCGGGATGCATCACCAGAACATCTTCCTTAGCGGATTTCAGCTTTTCGCGGGTCAGGCCCCAAAAATGGAAATACTCGCGGGTGGACGGCAAAAATGCGCCGTTCATGCGTTCGTTTTGTAATCGCAGCATCATAACAACGTCAGCGCCCTTCAGCCCGTCTTCCATATGGTGGAACACTTCAACACCTAGCCGGTCAATATCGGCGGGAAGCAGGGTGGGCGGCGCAACAACCCGTACGCGAGCGCCCATTGCGTTTAACAGGTATATGTTGGAGCGTGCTACGCGGCTGTGGGCGACATCGCCAGAGATTACAATGGTTTGCCCGTGAATACTGCCTTTGCGTCTGCGGATGGTCAGGGCGTCGAGTAAGGCTTGAGTTGGGTGTTCCGAGCGGCCATCGCCCGCGTTGATTACTGCGCAGTCCATTTTTTCGGCTAATAGTTTAACCGCGCCGCTGTCGCCGTGGCGCATCACCAACACGTCCGGGCGCATGGCATTCAACGTGGCGGCTGTGTCCAGCATGGTCTCGCCTTTTTTTATCGACGAGTTGCCTGTGGCCATGGAGATGGTATCGAGGCCAAGGCGTTTGCCTGCGATCTCAAAACTCATCAGCGTTCGGGTTGAATTTTCAAAAAACAGATTAATCTGGGTTAAACCGGCACAAGTGGGGGCTGATTTTACAGCTTGTCTGTTGATATCCACATAACCGTCGGCAACATCAAGCAGATGTTTGATCGCGGTTGGGTCAAGGCCCCAAATGCCCAGCAAGTGTTTGTGCGGAAAAAGTTTTCCCGATGGCGGATCGACGTCCGCGCGCGGGTAAGAAGACTGATCGGTCGAATGCGTGTTCATTAAGCCCGCCTTATAAGGGCAAACTTATTGCCTCGCAAGACGGTTAGTTAAATTATTATTTCACGGAGGCTTCGGGAGAATACAGATTTGGGCTAAAGTGCGTGTAGCGCTCCCTGCAAAATATAAGCCGCTGCCATTTTGTCGACCAACTGTTTGCGCCGTGCGCGGCTGCGGTCTGCCTCGATCAGGGTACGTTCTACCGCCGCAGTCGATAGACGTTCGTCCCACAGGGCCTGGGGTAGGTTGATCTTTTCGGCCAGATTTCTTGAAAAGGCCATGGTTGATTGGCATCGGGGGCCCTCGCTGCCATCCATGTTGACAGGCCAACCCAAAACAAACCCGCCTACATTTTGGGTATCAACAATTTCTTGCAGCCGGGCGACATCAACTTTGAATTTCGTGCGCTTGATAGTCTCCATTGGTGTGGCGATTGTGAGGGTAACGTCGGACAAGGCTAAGCCGATGGTTTTGCTGCCAATATCCAGCCCGAGCAAGCGTTGGCCAGGGATCATTTTTGACTTTAACGTCGTAACTGACACTGGCGTATGGATGGTTTGGCTCATGGGTGGACGGCCTTCCAAGCGGCGGCGCGCGTGGCTGCGTTCTCGCGAATATTCATATAAAACATATGATAATCATACACATGATAGTTTTCGCCCGCCATCTTGAGATGTTGCCACGGCTCGCCCGGCTCATTTTCCAAATAAAGGAAACCGTCGTCGTCGCAGCGGGCACCGTTAAAGCCAATAACGGGGCTGCCCATTGCATCCTCGTCGCCGACCCGCTCCATCGCGCCCGCATTGGCTGCGGCGGGGGCGTTGCCATCGATTGTCCAGTTAAGGGGGTTTACGCACAGCATTTTGGTGTCTTTGCGCGGCATGCCGCCGAGCCCGACTGATGTTTCAAAATAGACCTTCACCCCGTTGGTGTCGCCCTTGGGGCCAAATGTCTGGTAGGAGACCACACAGCGGGTGTCGTCGGCGGACGCACAGGCATCAATGTCCTCTAGCGCGCCCAGATCAGCTTCCATGCTAACGGGCCAGCCAATGATATAGGCTGCGATCATTCTGTCTGCGAGCGGGGTACCGGCAATGCGCTGCTTTAGCAGGGCAAGCGCGTGAAGCGAGCCTTGGCTGTGGCCTGCCAAAATAAAGGGTCTTTCATCGTTTCTATCGGCGATGAACTGGTCAAAGGCCATTTGCACATCGTTGTAGGCGAACACGAGCGACTGCAAGCCATCTGCAGCATCATCAAAGAAAGCGCCGAAGGTGGCCTGCCGGTAGCGCGGGGCATATATATTACCTGCAAGATTGTAGGCGCTCGCCTGCATCTTCAGTACGCGTTTTTCAATTCGCAGGTTTGCGTCTGCGTGGTCTAGTGGCGCATTCCAGCTTTCTCGGCTGAGATATGTCGTCGGGTGAATGAAAAATACGTCCACTTCCGGCATTACGGTGACATCGGCAATGCCCGCAGGTTTTGCACTTGCAAAGGTATTTGTTCCGGGCAAAACAGCCCAGTTAACATTGTCAGTATAGTCAATCGGATCTGCGCTGATTGCAGTGAACGGTTCACCGGGAGTAAAGGCTATCCTCAACGCACGGGCAGGGTCCGCCTGTATCCACAGGAAACCGGCTACAACAAGAATAATCAGCGTTGCCACTATCGCCAGGAAAATACCCGCTGGTTTTGCTCGGACTGCCATGTAATTGTCTTTCTATTGCGTTTCAACGTTTGATGAATTTGGCCAATATGCCATCAGGATGTCATCAATGAAACGATTTTCATCGTATTTTATTGCGCGTTTGCGCATTCCTTCCATCGTAAACCCGACTTTTTCATAAAGGGCAATGGCACCAGTGTTGTCTGCGTGCACATGAAGTTCGATTTTCTCCAGGCGTGGATTTTCAGCCACCCATTTGATAAATTCATTCAGCAAAAAAATTCCAATGCCCCGTCTTTCCCTGTCTGGATGGACCGACATGGCAAATGTCGTGACGTGTTTGATCCTTGCGCGCCGATCTGTCCAACTGTCCAACATGCCAACAATTTTGCCGTCTTCAGTTGCTACAAGGCAGGTTTCAAAAGGGTTTGAGGCTTTGCCCGCAATCCAAAAACGCTGCCTGAACGGGCGGGTACGGAACTCACTTGCTTTGGTTACCAGATGGTCGCTGTCGCCGTAAATATGCCGGATGAAGCGGTTCAATTCCCCAGCATCAGCGGGTTTTGCGTCACGGATTGAAATTTTTGCAGCTTTCATATCAATTCCTTACTTGCGACAAAGCCCGTGTAGCGTTAAGTTCCGCGCTGATTTCAGCAGATTTTGCGCGTGATTCCTAACTTTAAAATGGGAGGCGCGAGAATTTTACGCCTAACAGGAATTTATCATGTCCAATATCGATCGGGCAACAGTTGCCAAAATCGCGCGATTGGCGCGGATTAAAATTGAAGACGACAAGCTCGAGCCTCTGGCGGGCGAACTCAATAACATCATCGGATGGGTTGAGCAGCTTAGCGAGGTTAATACCGACAATATTGAGCCGATGGCCAGTGTCGTGGACGCGAAACTGCGGTGGCGCGACGATAAAGTCACCGACGGCAACAAAGCCGAAAGTGTGCTTAAAAATGCACCGAACGCAGAGTACGGCTTTTTCGCTGTGCCCAAAGTGATCGAATAGGGGCAGGGATATGACCGATTTAACCAAGATGAAAATTGCCGAAGCCCGCGACCTGATGAAAGCTGGCGAACTATCGTCACGCGAGCTAACCGAAGCGCATATCGCAGCAGTTGATGCTGCGGACAGTCTCAACGCCTATATTGTCAAAACCCCCGAAATCGCGCTGGCGAATGCCGATGCTGCGGACAAAAAAATTAAGGCGGGCAACCAAAAAGGCATGACCGGTATCCCGGTTGGCATCAAAGACCTGTTTGCCACCAAGGGTGTGCATACGCAGGCCTGTTCGCACATTCTTGACGGCTTTAAGCCGGAGTATGAAAGCACAGTAACGCAGAACTTGTGGAACGACGGCGCGGTGATGCTCGGTAAGCTGAACATGGACGAGTTCGCCATGGGCTCCTCAAATGAGACCAGCTATTACGGTCCGGTGAAAAACCCGTGGCGTGCAACAGGCAGCAACAATGACTTTGTGCCCGGCGGCTCCTCTGGTGGCTCGGTTGCCTCGGTTTCGGGTTATGCCGCCATGGGTGCCACGGCGTCCGATACTGGTGGCTCCATTCGCCAACCTGCTTCTTTCACTGGCACCTTCGGCATGAAGCCCACATATGGCCGCTGCAGCCGGTACGGCATGGTGGCCTTTGCCAGTTCATTGGATCAGGCTGGCACCATCACCCGTGATGTGCGCGACGGGGCGATCATGTTGGAAGCTATGGCGGGCTTTGACCCCAAAGACAGCACGTCCGTTGATATTGCTGTGCCGAACTTTGAGGCGGCACTGACTGGTGATATCCGGGGCATGAAAATCGGTATTCCGCAGGAGTATCATTTGGCAGGCATGCCCGGCGAAATTGAAGCCTTATGGCATCAGGGTATCGAGTGGATGAAGGCTGCGGGCGCCGAGGTAGTGGACATTAACCTGCCGCATACCAAATATGCGCTGCCAGCTTATTATATCATCGCGCCTGCTGAGGCATCGTCCAATCTGGCACGCTATGACGGCGTGAAATACGGCCTGCGCGATGCGCCAAACGGCGGTAATCTGGATGACATGTATTACACGACTCGCGCCTCTGGCTTTGGCGACGAAGTGAAACGCCGGATTATGATTGGCACCTATGTGCTGTCTGCCGGTTATTATGACGCCTACTATTTGAAAGCGCAGAAGGTGCGGCAGCTAATCGCCGACGATTTCAAGCGGGCTTTTGAAAAAGTTGACGCAATTCTAACGCCAACGGCACCAAGTGCTGCTTTTGCTTTCGGTGAAAAGTCCGATGATCCGCTGGCGATGTATCTGAACGATGTCTTTACCGTGCCCGCCTCATTGGCTGGATTGCCGGGCTCAAGCGTTCCTGCTGGCCTGAGTGCTGATGGCCTGCCACTTGGCCTGCAAGTGCTGGCTAACGCGTGGGACGAGGAAACAGTACTCAAGATTTCCGGTGTGATTGAACAAGCGGCGGCATTCAGTGCAACGCCGTCAGAGTGGTGGAGATAACGTCATGAGTTCCCCCAATTTATGGACCTGGATGGAATGGATTGCTTGGCTCGGCATAGTTATACCACTGTTTACTTTGGCATTTTCCGGTTGGAGATATGTGGTTGTGCGACGGGAAGAAAATCAGCATCAGCAGTACCAAAGGTTTTTTGAGATAACTGATCACCTAGGCCACGATGGTGGTTCTATTGCTTCTAAAATGGCCGCAGCGTATGAGCTTAGAAAATATCCTGAATATAAAGACGTTATCATCAGGCTTTGCGAAGGTGTTGATGTGCGAGGGGCAGCTGCTGAGATGCTAAGGCGAGAGTTGACACTCACCGCAGATATTATGAAGAGGCAATAGTTATGTCAGATTATCGTATTCAGGGCGCAACCGGCGACTGGGAAGTGGTGATTGGCCTGGAAATCCATGCTCAGGTTACTTCGAACGCCAAATTATTTTCGGGCGCGTCAACCGAGTTCGGTGCCGAGCCCAACTCTCAGGTATCGCTGGTGGACGCCGCGATGCCGGGCATGCTGCCGACCATCAACGGCGAATGTGTGCGCCAAGCGGTGCGCACCGGCCTTGCGATTGGTGCCGAGATAAATAAATATTCGGTGTTTGATCGCAAGAACTATTTTTATGCTGATTTGCCGCAAGGTTACCAGATATCCCAGTTCAAGCACCCGATTGTTGGCCACGGTACCGTGACGGTTGATCTGGAAAGTGGCGGCACCAAAGAGATTGGTGTTGAGCGGATACATCTGGAGCAGGATGCGGGCAAGTCCATGCATGACCAGCACCCGCAGTATACCTATGTGGATCTGAACCGCTCCGGCGTTGCGCTGATGGAAATCGTTTCTGACCCGGATATGCGCAGCCCGGAAGAAGCTGGTGCTTATGTAACCAAGATACGGACGATCCTGCGTTATATTGGGTCGTGCGACGGTAACATGGAGCAAGGCAGCATGCGGGCAGACGTCAATGTTTCTGTACGCCGCGTGGGTGACCCGCTGGGCACCCGCTGCGAGATCAAGAATGTGAATTCGGTTCGTTTTGTCCGTCAGGCTGTAGAGATTGAAGCGCGCCGTCAGGTCGATATTATCGAAGACGGTGGCACCATCGATCAGGAAACCCGGTTGTTTGACCCTGTTAAGGCTGAAACACGCTCCATGCGGTCCAAGGAAGAAGCGCATGATTATCGTTATTTCCCTGATCCTGACCTATTGCCGCTTGAGTTTGATGATGCCTTTATTGAGGCGGCACGCGATAGCCTGCCTGAGCTGCCGGATGCTAAAAAGGCCCGTTTCATGGAAGCGTTGGGCCTGAATGACTATAACGCCAGCGTTTTGGTGGCTGAGCAGGTGTCAGCGGCTTACTTTGAAACGCTGGTTACTGCAGTGGCCAAGGCGACCGGCAAAAGCGAGGCAGACGTTGCCGTGAAAGCCTCCAATTGGCTGACCTGTGATTTGTTCGGCGCGCTGAATAAAGCTGGTATTTCAATCACAGAGACGCCGGTTTCAGCCGAACAGGGCGCTGGTTTGTTGGCGCTGATCGAAGACGGTACTATTTCCGGGCGTATCGCCAAGGACGTGTTTGAGATCATGTTCGAAACCGGCAAAGATGCCGCCGACATTGTTGAAGAAAAAGGCCTGAAGCAGGTTTCTGATACCGGTGCCATTGACGCCATCATCGACGAAATTATCGCCGCCAACCCAGGCCAGTTGGCCCAGTACCGTGCGGGCAAAGACAAGCTGATTGGCTTCTTTGTCGGTCAGGTGATGAAGGCGACACAGGGCCAGGCAAACCCGGGCGTGGTCAATAAATTGCTCAAGCCTAAGCTGGACGGTTAAACGCCGAACAATAGGCAGATCGGTTAAAAAAGCTCGCCAATTTGGCGGGCTTTTTTGTTGGCATTGAGTAAAGCTTGCGCGTATTAATGACGTTACTCGACTAATGGGAGAATACATGCCCCGCACAATTCAGGCCTATGACGTCTTTTTGGCTTCACCAAGTGATGTAAATGATGAGCGTTTGCAAGTGCGGCATGCCATTGATCATTTTAATAATCGAGAGGGCATTCAAAAGGGACAAATATTAAATTTAATTTCTTGGGAAACTACTATGGCAGCGGGTATTGGCGAAGACGCTCAAGCTGTTATCAATGAGCAGGTGCCTCCAAATTACGATATCCTTATCGCAATCTTTTGGCATCGCCTGGGGTCTCCGACTAAAAGAGATATTTCCGGGTCAGTCGAGGAGTTAAAAAGAGGAATTACCCTTAATAAACAACAGGATAAATTCCCTAAGATTTTAGTTTTGTTCAAAGATGACCCTATACCGCCTAGCCAACTAGATGTCAGACAGTACGAAAGTCTGATGAATTTCAAAAAGGAACTTGAAGACCTCGGTGTATTTTACCAGTACTTTTCGGCTGATAAGTTTCGAGATGTCATTGACCTAAATATTGTACAAGCGGTTGCAGGTATATCGGGTGAGAATTCAACTCAAATAGTAACGATAGATAAACCAAAAAATAATGTTTCTGGCGAAACTCAAGAGGAAGGTATTATCGAGTTGCAGGAGCAGTTGGGTGAGATTATGGAGCAGATTAGCGAGTTCTTGATGGACCTAACGGAGAAGACTGAAACAATGTCCTCCGAAATGAATGAGCAAACTAGTTTCTTATCAGAACGCGCGGCGACACTTTCTTCTCGAGATATTAAGGGGGCGACCAGCAAAGTCGCAGAAGCGATGGATTTATCGTCTTTCTTCATCGAAGAAAACGAAGATTTATTAACGGACTTGGGTATTAATTTTAGTGCGAAGGTTGAGGCACTTGTTGATACTTTGGGAGATTTTGATCAAATTGATGCAGACTTGATTCCATCAATGGTGGGATTTCGGGAATCTGTGGGCTCATCAAATAATTCAATGACGGATATGCGTAGTTCATTGGTAGCGTTGCCTCGTATGACTACAACATTAAATAAAGCAAAACGGCGATACGTTGAAAATTTGGATGTTGTCTCCCGGCTTTTCGAAAGCCTCAGTGACACTGCTGACCGTTCGTTACCTAAACTAACTGAGCTAACCTAAATGCAATAAATCTAGTTGTTTGTATGGCGTTTGTGAATACGATTAACGCTCTTTACACAGGCGTGAGGTGACGTATGAAAGAGGCGGGTTTTCTTGCCCTAATTTTGCCATGTCAAACGGGGATATTTTGAGTATGGACGATGCGGTGCTATGGTTCCCACAAACGCTGAAGAAGGGGTTCATGTTGCGTTCAGATGCCGGTGATATGTTTGCCACTTCTAATGTTGGAGGATGTCATGTTTAGAAAGTCTCTATTGTTGCTTGCGACCACGGCAATTTTGTTGCCGGTTGGATTAGTGGAAGCCAAAGATAACAAGGATCGCAAGGAGCGGGTTCGCGCTGAGCAAAACGCCAAGCCAGCGCCGCGCCGCGCCGCTCGCCCACAGCAACGTCAAGTCCAACAACGCCAAACCCAGCAGCGTCAGGCCCAGCAAGCCCAGACCCGCCAAACGCGCCCGCAGAAACAAACTGTTCGCCAGCCACGCGAGCAGCAGCAATCAGTCCAGCAAACTCGGCAGCGACGTAGTGAGCGG
>JAJFIU010000004.1 GCA_021774695.1 Alphaproteobacteria bacterium
TTTGCCACATATTATTTGGTTGTCGCTGTGGTAGATGCCGTTATTTCAAGCCGCAGCGAAGATTTTGGTAAGGCAGATTTGTTTGGCTTGTTATTATTGCCAGCTTTGGCTCCCTTCGTTTCCGGTATCATCAAACTTAACCAGATTAGCCCCCACATCATCGCCGCCAATTCACGGTACTCTTGGCATTCGGCGGTGGCGCTTTCTATTGGCGCAATGGTTTGGCTGCTTATCGCGGCAGACCTAATGAAGGTCGCCTAAGTTGACCGACTGAAAATAAAAAAAAAAGGCCCCGGGAGGAGGGGCCTTTTTGTTGGGTAGGGAGTTTGGTTTACTCGGCTGCGACTGCGCTTATATCAGGCGTTGCTTTATGCCACTTGCGCATGATCGCCTCGCGTTTGGATGGCTTGATATAAGCTTTACTCATATCGCCGCTCATTTGCTCGGCCACTAGCGGGTCCATAATCCGGAACCACACTGGTGGTATCCAGGCCGCCAGATACATGGTGAAGTAACCGGCAGGCAATTGCGGCGAGGTATCAAAATGACGCAGGCACTGATAAGGCCGCTCGGCGTGGGCATGATGGTCTGAGTGGCGCTGCAGGTGAAACAACATCACGTTAGAGACCACATGATTGGCGTTCCAGCTGTGGTGCGGTTGCACCCGCTCATATTTGCCGTCGTCCCGCTTGCCGCGCATCAGGCCGTAATGCTCGATATAGTTGGCGCTCGACAGCATCAAGTTGGAAAGCAAGGCTGCAATCAGCAGATACGGCACGATAATCAGGCCAAACACAGCAATCATTGCGCCGTACATGGTCAGGGTGATCAGCGTATTCAGCAGCACTTCATTGCGCAGCGAAAAGGCTGATTTTCCTGCGCGTGCAAGCCGAGCCTTTTCAATGCCCCAGGCACGCACGTATCCGCCGGGCAGCTCGTGCAATACGAACTGGTAGAAGTTTTCGCCCATCATGGCGGTGGCACTGTCCTCGGGGGTGGCAACTTGCACATGGTGGCCCATGTTATGCTCGATACGGAAATGCCCCATGCCGCAAAGGCACAGAAGGAATCGCGCTACATTGATGGAAACCTTGTCGCGCCTATGGCCAATTTCGTGGCCTGCATTCAGCGAGCCAGCGCCGTTCAGGCCAGCAGCAACTGTAATCGCGATATAGCCGTTCCAGCTGAAGGGTTGGGTTGCGATAAACCAGGCGCCGACAATCCAGCTAAGGTAAACTAGCGGCAGGCCCATGTAGGCAGACCAGCGATAAAAAGGGTCATCGCGCAATCCGGGGATCGCTTCGCGCGGCGGGTTGTTCTCGTCCTCGCCGCCCAAAACCTCGATGATCGGCACGAGGACATAGAAAAATATAGGGGTTAGCCACAGCGTAAGCGGATGCAGGGTTTCCAGATACCAGAAAACACTAATAACCGGCAGCACGCCGAGTATTGATGCCAGCGGCCAAAGAAGTTTCTTGCTGTCTTTGAAGGGGACGGCGGTGTCGGTCATGGTTGGTTTCTTTCCATATTGTGGCCGATAGGGCGATCATTCTTAGAATATGGATGGGGGCACTTGTCAAGCGTTATTGATAGTATTATCATTAAAATATTAATGCCTTGAAAAACGGCGTGTTTTTTGGCTATCTAATGTAAAGCCAATCAGGAAAATCATCATGGCACGTGCCGCCCGCACCCGACTCAGCCCCGAAGACCGCCGCAAGCAACTGCTGGCAGCGGCGATTGATCTGTTTGCTGAAAAGGGCTTCGGCGAGGCCAAGCATGCTGATATTGCCCGCAGGGTGGGGGTCTCCACCGCGGCAACTTTTGTCTATTTCCCGACCCGCGAAGCATTGCTGGATGCGGTGATTGAGGAAATTTGCGCCTTTTATCTCACTATGTTTGACGGAATTGAGGGTATCAAGGGCGGCGCCGCGGCAATGTTGAAGGTGCTGGCGGCACAATCGACCGATGTGGTTGACAGTCACCGCAATTATGCGGTGGTTCAGCTGGGCTGGGCAGCGCGGTTTGACCCGGAAATGCGGGGGCGCTATCTGGCATTTCAGGAAGAAATACTCAGTAAACTCAGTGAAATATTATGGGCATCGGAAGATAATATCAGCCGCGAAAACCGTGATGATGCACGGATTTTGCTGTCGGCCAGTCAGGCACTTTCACTGATGAAACTGGACGGTGAGCCGGAAGAAAAACTAGCCCGCTTCACCGACCACACCATCGATGTGGTGCTGGCCTACGGCAGGCGAGGACAACAAGCAACGACATAGTGGTGTTTTAAAACCGGTTTTCGAACCGGTTTTTTATTGTCACGTTATGTAATAACGCTAAAGTTAATCTGATATTGGTTCCAAGCGCCGTCTGTCGGTGCGCAACATGGTTGAATGTTATGATCGTTTTTTATCTGGTTTTGGCGTCCTGGATGGGCAATCTAACACCGCCCGAAGCGGTACACATCAAGGCTATTAGCGCGACACCAACCTTTGAAAATGTGTCTGATCAATATTTGCCTCGGCCCGCTCTGAATATTCAGTCCAAGGACGCCTACCCGGTCGATATCGACGGCGACGGCGACCTCGATATCGTTATTGCCCACGAATATAAACCCAATATTCTGCTGTTGAATGAAGGGCTTGGTAAATTTTCGCATCAAAGCATCGCTCGCTTGCCGCAGATCAACCGCGACAGTGAAGATGTGAAAGCGGTTGATTTCGACAATGACGGTGACATGGATTTGATTTTTGTCAGCGAAGATGACGAAGACAATGAACTGTATTTAAATAACGGAGAAGGTTTCTTTTCTGATCAAAGTGCCCGTTTGCCGGCGCGCGGCGTTAGCAATGCTGTATCGGTTGTCGATATTAACGGCGACGGTTCGGTTGACGTGTTATTCGGCAATGCACGGCAGAATATTTTGCTGCTTGGGGACGGTTCGGGCGGTTTCAACGATGCTACAAGGGAGCGCATGCCCGCCATCAATGACCGTACCCAAGATTTGGAGTTCGGTGATGTAGACGGTGATGGTGATCTGGACCTATTAGTCGGAAATGAGGATAAAAATCGCCTTTTGATTAATAACGGCGAGGGTGTATTCAGAGACGAATCCGCGGCGCGCTTGCCCTACCGAACCCGGCCGGAGGAGACCCGCGAAGCTGATTTTGGTGACGTAGACGGTGACGGCGATATCGATATCTATTTTGCCAATGTAAACTTCCGCCGAGCCGGGTCTGCGCAAAATCGTTTGCTGATCAATGACGGGAACGGCGTATTTTCTGATGAAACGCACGAGCGCTTGCCGAACAATGAAGAATATACAATGGATGCTGATTTTGTCGATTTGGATAGCGATGGTGATATGGACATCGTGACGGCAGGCCTGGTTATTAATAAGGGATTGGCCCCCATACCTTACCGCGTTTATCGAAACGATGGGCTTGGCTTTTTTGCCGAAGATACAGGGTCTTTTTTCTCAGTCGATGTGGTCGGCGTAGGTACAGACATCGAAGCCGCCGATTTTAACGGCGATGGCTTGCTTGATCTTTTTCTGGCAAACCGTGCCGGGCCGGACATTTTATTGTTCGGCAAATTAGATAAATAGAAAAGAAGCGAAATAGACGTGTGGTCGGCCACCAATGTCACGTCGATGTCGGGGCCAACGCCCATGTTCTCAATCTCCCATTCGCCCTCAGGCGTATAGAAGCGGAGCTAAAACTAACCCTTGGTCCATCTTAGGCCGCCGTCTCAAATGCTGTGCAAGCCAGCCATTTGCTGACTGTTCTGGTAAGCGCAATATCACCGACAATAGACAAGTCGCCGTTATCGATTGCTGAGCGGTAGCTTTTGTGGCCAAGCCAAACATCACTCATAATACGTACAGTGGAATTGAAATAGACGTCTATGTCGTAACCGGGGTTTTTTGCGCAAACCTCCACCCTGTTTTCTGCAACCACAAGCCACCATTGGCGCACTGTTTTCAGGTCGCTGAATTCAAATTGGAGAACCGTTTGCGGGCCGGGCAGCATTTCACAAACAATGCTTCGCTCCAGGAACAGCATCAACAGTTCCACATCATAATCTTCGTCTACCAGATTGTCCTTCGCCCAGCGCATACCCCAGTCGCCGAGGGAAATGATGATTGGCTCAAGTTCCTTGCATGAAGGTGAGGGGAAATACTCATAACCACGCTTACCGGTTAATTTGCGCCGAACCAGCAGGCCGTTTTCAGCCATTGATTTTAGCCGTTCTGTCAATACTGCCGTTGAAATGGTTCCAAGCCCGCGTTGAAGTTCACTGAAACAGCTTGATCCCATTAAGATCTCGCGCGCGATCAAAAATGTCCATTTGTCACCAAGCACTTCGGTTGCTTTAGCAATCGGGCAAAACTGGCTATATTTCATCATTCCTCTCCTTTATCCGCAACCTAACTTCGGATTTCAAAGAAGTATACTTCGGAATCCGAAGTGAAATGCTTTGGTTTGAGAAGTATAGGCAAAAACCGTCTCGCTTTATCAACTCGTTATCTCAAAAAAGAGGAGACCGACGTGTTTGATTTTGAAATACCAATGCTGGAAACCCACGGCGAGGACAAAGTCCTGGCGGCATTGAAAGAAAAACTGGGGTTTGTTCCCAATATCTACCGGGTGTTGGACCGCGTACCGACCCTGCTGCAGGCGTTAAACAGCGTGAATGAAAACTT
The DNA here is from genome assembly GCA_021774695.1 of Alphaproteobacteria bacterium. GTDB lineage: Bacteria > Pseudomonadota > Alphaproteobacteria > Sphingomonadales > Kordiimonadaceae > Kordiimonas. Next base: position 4,709 of record JAJFIU010000004.1, read on the forward strand.
TGAACACTCCGCATTCACACCGGCGGAAAGAGAAGTTATCGCGCTGACAACAAGCGTTTTCAATGAATGCCCATACTGTGTTGCCGGGCATTCAACCTTTGCGCTTCAACTTGGTGTGGACCCGGCCTCGATTGAGGACATCCGGGCAGGCGGGTGCGCTGTGTCGCCGCGCCTACAAGCGATTGGCCAATTGACGATTTGTATATTGAAGCAGCGGGGCAGTCTCAGTGCGTCTGAAATGCGCGAGTTTTTAAACGCAGGATTTCAGTCTTCGCAGATTCTTGAGTTGTTGCTTGGCGTTGCCGGGAAAACCATCACAAATTTTGCCAGTAAAATCTCGCGTGTTCCGCTGGACGTCGAGTTTGCAGACCAAGCCTGGTCTCCATCACAGTCATAATAATCACACCATAAAGTAAGGAAAAACCATGAATATTCATTCACCAATAATTCAAACCACAGAGGCATTTACAGGCCAGGTTGTCACCGACGTCGCTGCTGCTATTTCGGGCGTTATGACCACGATCGGCAATCGACTTGGTTTATATAAAGCCATGGCGGGCGCGGGTCCGCTTACCTCAGCCGCCCTTGCCGAGGCAACGAGCCTACATGAACGGTATGTGCGCGAGTGGCTCAATAATCAGGTTGCCGGTGGTTACATAATATTTCAACCCAATGGTGGTTTGTATGAACTGCCCGACGCATACGCACCGGTGTTGGCCGTTGACGACAGCCCGGTATTTTTGGTGCCTGCGCTCGAAGTGTGTGCCTCGCTTTGGCACGACCGGGAAAAAATCGAAAATGTATTCAGAACCGGTGAGGGCATCGAATGGGGCAACCATCATGAAGCGCTTTATTGCGGATGTGAGGCACTTTTCAAGCCCGGGTACAAGGAAAGCCTTGTTGCTGACTGGATATCGTCGTTAACGGGTGTTGAGGCGAAGTTGGCCAAGGGTGCAAAAGTGGCGGACGTTGGTTGTGGTCACGGTGCGTCGGCAATCATTCTTGCCGAAGCTTTCCCGAACTCAACCATCTACGGTATCGACGGGCACCAACAGTCGATTGAAACCGCTCAGGTCCGGGCCATCAAGGCGGGGGTTGGCGGTAACCTTAAATTTGAGCAGGCGCTGGCCAAAGATTATAACGAACACGATTTTGATCTTATCTGTTTCATGGATTGTTTGCATGACATGGGCGACCCAATCGGTGCCGCGCGCCATGCATTTGAGGCGCTTAAGGATGATGGGACTCTACTGCTTGTGGAGCCTGCGGCCAATGACGGTGTGGAGAACAACATCAACCCGGTAAGCCGGATGTATTACGCCGCGTCAACCGGCGTGTGTACGCCTTGCTCATTGTCACAGGAAGTTCGTGAAGGACTGGGTGCCCAAGCAGGCCCAGGGCAACTGGTATCGGTTCTAAAGGCGGCTGGGTTTGGCACTGTCAACGTTGCTGCGAGGACGCCGTTCAACATCATTCTTGAGGCTCGCAAATAGTCCGCACTTTAAGCTGAACAGAAATAAAGCCCCGGCGGACCGGGGCTTTATTATTTCTTAGTGCTAGCTGCTCCTGTGCCTAGCCGCCGACCTCGGTCGGTGTGGCTGGCGGGGTAGCGCGCTTAACTGGCGTGTAGGTTTCCAGCTCTTTGAGCACTTCCTGGATCGCCCGATCAAGCTGGGTATCCTCGCCCGCATTTACTTTGGCAGGGTCCAGCGTCACATCGATGTCGGGGCCAACACCCATGTTCTCAATTTCCCATTTGCCCTCAGGCGTATAGAAGCGGAAGAAAGGCACGGTCAGAAAGCCTCCGTCGATCAGTTGCGGGTTGGCAGCAATGCCGATCAGCCCGCCCCAAGTGCGCTTGCCAATCAGTTTGCCAATGCCCATACGCTTGAAGCTATAGGGCAGGAAGTCACCGCCTGAGCCTGCGTCTTGGTCAATCAACATAACCTTGGGGCCAAACACAGCACCGCCCGGCGTATCGAACGTCAAGCCGTCACGGTCTTGCCAGCCTGACAGATACTGGCGTGACAGCACATCAGTTATATAGTTGGCTGCTTGGCCGCCGCCGTTCTGGCGCTCGTCAATAATCATTGCCGGCTTGTCGCTTTGGGCAAAGAACATGCGGTTGAAGTATGTAAAGCCGCCGCCTGCCGTGTTGGGCAAGTAAACATAACCAACTTTACCGCCGGTTGCTTCGTCTACCTGTTTGCGGTTGCCTTCAACCCATGCCCAGTGGCGCAGCTGCCGCTCGTTGGCGATGGGCTCGACAATCACCTCGCGGGCATTTGCCGCATCACCGTCGCTGCTAACACTCAGTGTTACCTGTTTGCCAACCGTTTGGATGAAGTGCGCATAGATATTATCAGCAGCGCCAACAGGTGCACCGTTGACCGAATGGATGAAGTCACCTTCGCTGACACCGATGCCCGGTGCCGCCAGTGGTGCTTTTACAAACGGGTTCCAGTTTTCGCCGTTATAGATGCGGGCGACCCTGTATTTTCCGTCCTCAACACGGAGGTCTGCGCCCAGTAAGCCAATTTGCACAGGTTTGTCTGCATACAAGTCACCGCCACCAGTTCGGTTGTGGCCCACTTGCATTTCCGAGATCATATCGACGACCAAACGGGTCAAGTCGCCCCGGGTTGCCACATGCGCGACCAGCGGTTGGTATTTTTTGTAAATACCGTCCCAATCAAGCCCGTGCATATTTGCAGCATAAAAATACTGTTTTTCATAGCGCCAGGCCTCATCGAATATTTGCGCCCATTCTTCGCGCGGGTTGATGAAGGCTTTTACGTCGCCGGTGTCCAGCTTTTCGGCCTTAACGTCTTTCTCCGCTTTGGCGGTCATCAGCCCGTTGGTCTGGGTGTTGACAATTACCTGCTTGCCGTCAGCCGATAAGCTGTAGCTTTGCACCAGGTCCATTGCCTTGCTGGCTTTTTTGTCCTTGAAATCAAAACGCATCAGCTTGGTTGAGCGGCGACCACGACCGCTGGTTTCAATCGATCCGCCAGGTTGATCGCTTTCCAAGAAGAACAAACCACCGTCATGGGCAACTTGCAAACTGCTATAGGCACGCTCGGCCACGGGCAGGGCAACGATACGGTTTGACAGACCGTCAAGATCGACGGTTATTTTAGCGTCTTCACTTTCCTTTTTGTCGTCTTCGTCATCCTTTTTCGCGTCTTCGTCTTCTTTTTTGCCCGATTTCTCTTCAGGTTTTTCTTCGGATTTCTCGTCTTCATCACCGGATTTCGGCAACAAAGGTGATTTGCCGTCTGCCGCTAACACAGCAGCATAAAGCCCGAAGCGGATTGGCCGTTCCTGTGTTGACATATCCAGCCCGACCGAAGTTGGCCCGGCGTTGGTGCTTGCGCCGAAATACAGATATTTTCCGTCCGGGCTGAAGGTAGGTGACACCGCATGGCTCATGCCGTCGGTTATCTGCGTGTGGCTACCGTCGGTAAAGCTATATAGGAATATATCGTTGAAATAGTTGGCGCGTGCTTTGGTATAGGCAAGCCAGTTCCCGTCCGACGACAGGCTTAGGTTCACGCCTGAACGCCTGTTATCCGTGTATATTTTGCTGGTCTCTCCCGTGGCCGGGTCCATTGACCAGACACCCAAATGGTTGTCCGAATAGAGGATTTTTTCGCCGTTGCCGGACCAATCAACCAGTGCATAATCATCATCGCCCAAGGCAAAATTGCGTTTCACCGCGCCGCCCTGATCAGCAATAACCAGCGAAAGCTTGCCGCCTTTGTCGCTGATGTAAGTGATTTCGCCGCCCTTTGGTGACCATAGGCCAGAGGATTCTTTAACCCCGGCGCTACGTGTAAGGTTGCGGGTGCTGCCGTCTTTGAGCGGCACTGTGTAAACATCACCGCGCGCTGTAACGACCGCCCGTTTGCCGGTTGGTGACAAGCCAGCCGCAGTAAGGTTGCGCATGGCATCTTTCCACTGAGGCCGTGCCTCAGGAAGGTCGGGCGCTACTGTGACATTAACGGCGCGGGTGCGACCGCGGCGGGTGTTCACCACTGCCATGTCGCCGGCGGTTGTGGTGATCAATATGTCGTTGCCGTGTGCCCGGGCCCAGGAAATGTCCCAGTCTTTTTGGTCGGTGACCATGGAAACGGTTTTGTTGCTGGTGTCATATTTCCAGACATTTTTCATGCCGCTGCGGTCTGACAGGAAATAGACATCGTCGCCGACCCACATGGGGTTGGTGTCTGACGCTCGCTCGTGCGGGATTTCTTCCCATTCGTCGGTGCCGTATGTCAAAATCCAGATTGGCGGCGTGGAACCACCCCTGTGATTGCGCCACGCGCTGGCACCGCGGTGGGCCGTATTATAGGGTTGGTATGCAATGCGTGTGCCGTCAGCAGACCAAGCACCGCTTTGTATAACGGCCTCCATAATTTTGTTTGGGAAGCCGCCGGTCGTACCAATATGCCATGCTTGTGCACTGCGGCCACTGGTCATTTCCCGGCGCGATGTGAATAATATATTGGTGCCGTGCGGTGTATAGCCCTGGACAACATCGGCGTCCGGGTGCCAGGTAAGGCGTGTGGGCTGCCCGCCGGTTACTGGAATGGTATAAACGTCGGTGTTACCGTCGTAGGTGGCAGAAAAGGCGATTGTTTTGCCGTCAGGCGAAAACTGGGGCATCATTTCAGGCGCCCGGCGCGTGGTTAGCTGCCGTGGGTTGTCTCCGTCCCGGTCAGCAACCCAAATGTCGCCTCCGAAGGAAAAGGCGATATGGTCTTTTGAAATAGCGCCTTGTTTTGCCAACCTGGTTTCAGCCGAAGCAGCCTGCGTTAATGCCATCGCGGTTAAACTGACGGACATCGCCAATTTTAATAATGTATGTTTCATGTAACCCTCCCAATGTCTCGCTTGGAACCAGCGAGATGATGTGTGCGTGAATAGCCCGATTAAGCGCTTGGGCAAGCACTTGCGCCAGCCGGTGCTTTTATATTCTTGGATGCATTACGCATCAAAGCAGTTTGTTAAATGTGGGGGCACCGCGGGCAGGCGTCAAGTATTATGGTATCAAACGAGAGAGCTATGCCTATTTTACCAGCTGACCGGATAGGTTCAGCGGATGCTGATGCTGGCAAAAAGCGTCTTGACGGCAGCACAGGGCTCTTATATACCGGCCCAGCTTTTGGCGGCTGTGCAGCAGTTTTGAGTTGCTTGAGAAGTCGCAAACGCGCCGGAAGCATTCTGAAAATATTCTGGAAATATTCTGGTAATATTTTGTGAAACTTATCGAGGCCGAGTAGCTCAGCTGGTTAGAGCAGCGGAATCATAATCC
>JAJFIU010000031.1 GCA_021774695.1 Alphaproteobacteria bacterium
TGCAATACGGCCTGCAAGAGTTCTCCACCTTTCCAAAAAATATTATTATCTTTGTTTTGATGGTCATTGGAGCCCGCAGTTTCTTTGAAATGACCTGGTTTAAGTCACTCATCGGTTCAGCAATATCTGCTGCTGGATACGGGTTCTTGTCATTCGCATCAACCAGTGCCATTACCATTGTTCGGCTGTGGTGGTTAAAGCTTTAGTTCAGACGCCATTATTAGAAACGTTGGTACTAGTTGGCGCGTTTAACTATCTTGGAAATATTCTTGGCCTATCTAACTGAACAAAAAATCCTCCCTTACAGCAAACAACAAATGTTTGATTTGGTGTCAGATGTGGGGCGGTACCCCGAGTTTTTACCCTGGTGTGTTGGCGCGCGTATTTATAATAGAAAACCAGAACAATTTGATGCGGATGTCATCATAGGTTTTAAAATGTTCCGAGAGAAATTCACGTCGCGGGTGGTGCTTCAGGAGCCACATCTGGTAGAGGTGGATTATATTACCGGACCGATGAAGCGTTTGTATAATCACTGGCGTTTTACTGAACTGGAGCAGGGTGACTGCCTCATCAATTTTGAAGTCGACTTTGAGTTCCAAAACCGGATTCTTGAACAAATGATAGGTAAGATGCTCGTCGAAGCCTCAGAGCGAATGATCGATGCTTTCGAAGCACGAGCGCACGAATTATACGGCATTTGACCGCAATCAAATACAGATGAGCGACGGTTTGCGATGATCGGGTAGTTGTTAACCATACTCAGGAGACAAACCATGGCGACATTTTTACATAATTTAATGGAAGGCCTACAAGGCCGCGAGAAATTTCTCGAACAAACAATGAGCAATATTATAGCTCAGAAGAAATCCAAAGAACCTTATCAAGCTCAATATAATGCGCTTCAAAAAGAAATTAGTGAATTTAGAAACAAAATTTCTGACCTACAGGAAACCGGCGAGGACTATGCCGAGCATTTTGAAAGCAGAATTAAGGATGCTCATCAGCAGCTAGAAATCAAGATTGATGCATGGGCCAAATCATGGTCGGACGAGGCAGAGGATTGAACTACTGGTCCCCGATGCCCGTATTCAGCATATTCAGTGCATGGATCACGCTGCCAGCCCTAACTGAGTTTCGGCCCGTATCGCCAAATTGAACACGCTCTGCAACGGGCGCATTTCCTTGTGTTGCAAGGCCAAACCAAACTGTGCCTACGGGTTTTTCTGGCGTTCCGCCACCGGGGCCTGCAACCCCGCTAACAGATATCGCAATATCTGCCAAAGAGTTAACCAGTGCCCCGTACGCCATTTCCTTGGCGGTCGCCCCTGATACGGCCCCAAACTTATCGAGTGTAACAACACTTACGCCCAACATTTGTTGTTTTGCTTCATTGGAGTAGGTTACGAAGCCGCGGTCAACGACATCAGACGAACCGGGAATAGCCGTCAGTGCGCCTGTAATAAGGCCACCTGTGCAGCTTTCAGCTGTCGCTATTTTAAGGCCCTTTGACCTGGCAACCGATAGAACTTTTGTCGCTAATATTTCTAGGTCTTTATCCATAAATTCCGTTAGAAGGCGAGCATATATCCAAGAATAATAACCGCAAGCCATACTGTTTCCATCACCATCAACAAAATGGGCCGCAAACCCACATTAGCTAGCTCGCGGAGGTTTGACTTTAATCCAATAGCAGCGATTGCCGTCACCAGCATAAAGCGAGATGCAGTGACAAAAAAGTCCTTTATATCTGTGGGAATAGATACATAGCTGTTTAACAGAACAAAAAATGCGAAACCCATCAAAAACACCGGCAATATTTTTCCGCGGGTACTGCCAACATTTTTGCTTCTGAAAACCAGTGCAAATATAAACACAACCGGCACCAAAAATGCCACCCGGATCAATTTTACCAATGTCGCGGTATCGCCTGCTGGCTCCGAAATGGAATAACCCGCTCCAACAACCTGCGCCACATCATGAATCGTACCCCCAAGGAACAATCCCGCCGCACCGTCATCAAGCGACAATGCACCAGCAATCATCGGGTAGAAAACCATTGCTACCGTTGAGAGCGATGTAACGCCGATAACGGCGAAGATAGTATTTTTCTCTTTGTCCTTACCCTCAGGCAATACTGCTGAAAGTGCCATCGCCGCCGACGCACCGCATATGGCAACCGCTCCGCCAGTAAGCCCACCAAAGATTGATTTTAACCCCAACGCCCGGGCAAAAAGAATGCCGAAGCCAATGGTTGTCGCAATCCCAACAGCTATCAGCACTAACGATTCCCAGCCAACTGCCATTACGTCGCCAATAGCTATACGCAGTCCGAGTAGCGCGACACCTGTGCGGAGAACTTCACAACCGGCAAAATTGACACCGGGAACTGTTTTTTCGTTTTCGTAAAGAAAGCTAAGCGACATGCCAAGAAGCAGGGCGAACAGCATGGTTGGGGCGCCGTAATGTTCGCCTAGGAAACTGGCTGCTAAACCGAGGGTGACCGCCACCGACAGACCGGGAAACAAAGAGGTACTTGATGCTCTAAATTTATCAAACAATAGATCTACCTTGCTACAACAGAA
>JAJFIU010000032.1 GCA_021774695.1 Alphaproteobacteria bacterium
TTCACGGGCTCGATGGCACCGCCGACCATATGGTTATAGAGGCCCGAACAACCAGTGGCACCAGCGGTGTATTTCGCCTGAACATTCCAAGCGGTAAGATTATCGAGGAATTGTTTGCCCACGAAAAGGTGGACGTGGACAATGTTCTTTTCAACCGTAGTCGCAGCAAGATAGTCGGTGTTCGCTTTACAACCGACCTGCCCGACTATCACTTTATTGACAAAAAGCGCGCGGGTTTGCACCGGGCGATGAAAAGGGCCCTAGTTGGTTACAAAGTCAGAATCGACGATTTTGACCATGCCGCAGGTCGTTACCTGTTGTTCGCGTACAATGACAAAGAACCTGGCGTCTACTACCAATATGACCGCAAGGCCAAAAAACTGATAGAAGTGGTGCCCTCACGCCCAGACGTGCCAAGCGACATGATGGCGAACACAGCGCTGCACAGCGTTACGGCCCGCGACGGCACCAATATACCAACGTTCCTCACGTTGCCAACCGACGCACAGCCCAAAAACCTGCCCGCTGTGGTGTTGGTTCACGGCGGTCCTTGGGCGCGTGATGATGCCAGTTGGGATTATTGGTCCCAGTTTCTGGCGTCGCGCGGGTATGCGATTCTCCGCCCCAACTTTCGCGGGTCGGACGGATACGGTCCTGCCTTCAGAGCAGCGGGGTACAATCAATGGGGCGGTCTGATGCAGCAGGATGTTGCTGACGCCACCAAGCAATTTATTGCCGACGGCACTATTGACCCAGACCGCATATGTATCGCCGGCGCATCCTACGGCGGGTATGCCGCCATGATGGGCGTTATCCAAACACCTGACTTGTTCCAATGCGGCGTGTCGGTAAACGGGGCTGTTAACATACCACGGCTGAAAAATGCCGATGCAGCCTATTACGGCACCAAGGAATGGCGAAGCCGGATGGGCCTAAAGGATGCTTCCGATGAAGCCATTTCACCTTATCATATGGTCGAACAGATAAACCGTCCGGTGCTGATTATGGCCTCCAAAGACGACACTCGGTTGAAAATTGTCGACAGTGAAAATTTCCAGAGCCGACTGAAGTCGAAGGGCAAGGACAGCCAATTTGTCAAAATTGAAGACGGTGGCCACCATATGGACACTGCGGCATCGCGGCTAACCATGATGAAGGCTATGGAAACGTTTCTAGCTGAGTATATTGGACAGTAATCAGCCATAAATATAAAATTGCCGGCCAGAACTTTGCCAAACTGGGCACAATTGGAGAATAGTTTATGAAACAGGCAGCTGTTTTGTGGTTAAATATTACCAAAGCAATCGTTGGCGTGATATTTTTTGCGTCCGCTGCTGCCGGGCAAGCAAAAACACCGGCTAACATCCCGGTTGAAGCCTTTGCTGCCCTGCCCAGTTTCGATAGCGCCAAATTATCGCCGGGCGCTTCCAAACTGGCTTATTACGTCGAATTGGATGGCCAGCGAGAGATATTCATCCAAAATATCGACGGCACCAACCCGATGAAAATACCACCGCAGCATGAAACCAACTTCGTCAGTTTCCGTTGGGCCAGCGACAACATGATAATCCTGCGGACGAGTTTGACCGATGATGTGCGCGTATTTAGCCCTGGCAAAATCCAGCAAACGCGAGTGATCAGCATTAACCTCACTGACGGCGAGTTTACCTGGCTTGGCAGGCCCAACAATATACGGCGGTCCACCAAGCGAGAGCTCGCCTCGCAGCATGAGCGCATCGTTGACATGCTGCCCAATGACCCAAAGCATATTTTGATCCAGTTAGACTTGGACCTGGATATCAGAGCCGAAGTTTACAAAGTTAACATTCAAACTGGCTTCCGGAAAATCGAGAAGGAAGAACGCCGCGGCATTCAAAACTGGTTCACGGACGTGAATTCTACTGTCCGCCTTGGGTACGGCTATAACGGTGAACGATGGAACGCTCGCTTTCGGGACAATGAAGGCAACTGGGGCGACCTATCATACACTGACTGGGCCAGCAATATCGATATTGAAGGCTTCGGCGACACCGAGAAAACCCTCTATGTGAGCGGTAAAACCACCAAGGGGAAAATGGGTCTGTTCGAACTGGACATCCAGTCCGGCGAGATTCTGCGCGAACTATTCTCCCACGACACCGTCGATATGGACGGGATTGTCGAACACCCCATCACTGGCCGGGTTGCCGGTGTGCGCTATACAGACGACTACGCACGTGTGCAATATTTCGATAAAAACTTGGCAAAAATTCAGAAAATTATCGATAAAGCACTGCCAGATACCGCGAACCTGCTATTGAACCGGGCACGCGACAAAGAATGGTACCTCATTTATGCTAGAAACGACCAAAATCCGGGCGACTATTTCATTTTTGATCGTACCGGCGGCCAGATATTTTTTGTCGCAACCTCCCGTTCAAAAATAGACCCGGCACTGATGGCTGCCACCAAGGCAGTTACCATCCCGGTTCGCGACGGCTCAGAGATACCTGCCTATTTATTAACCCCGGTTGGCGGCGGGGCAAAACCTCTTCCGGCTGTTGTCCTGCCCCACGGTGGCCCGGGCGCGCGCAGCGACGCCGAATGGGACTTCCAGGCCCAATTTTACGCCAGCCGCGGCTATATGGTGCTTCAGCCGAACTTTCGCGGGTCAACCGGTTACGGTCCCGATTTTGAAGCGGCGGGGGAAAAACAATGGGGCGGGTTGATGCAGGACGATGTCACCGACGCCACCAAATGGCTGATCAGCGAAGGCTACGCCGACCCTGACCGGATTTGCATTGTCGGCTATTCCTACGGCGGGTACGCAGCACTCATGGGCGTGATCAAGGAACCAGGCCTATACCGGTGTGCCATTTCCGCCAACGGCGTCACCGACATCGGCCGGATGAAGAGCAACGACCGAAAATCAGTTGGTGGTCGCGTCTGGATCAAAAATATGAGCCTCGAGGGCGCGGACGATGGTGAAATTTCACCATTTCACCGCGCCAAAGATGTCAGTGCGCCGGTGCTGCTCATGTCCTCGGTGGACGATGCGCGGGTGCCATGGAAAATGTCGCAGGACATGCACAAGCGGCTAAAAAACTGAAGAAAAGCAGCACTTACGTCAAAATAAAAGACGGCACCCATAATTTGGTCACCGCACAATCACGGCTGACCCTGTTGAAGGCGGCTGAGAAGTTCCTCGCCGAACACCTGGGCAAATGAGATCGGTTGAGATGAGATCGAAGCTGCGCAACATTGCTAAACTGGTCTTTCTGTCCAGTTGGATATTTTTGGGTTATTCGGCCGCGGCAGCGCAGCCAAAAACACCGGCTGACATACCGTTGGAAATGTTCGCGGCGTTACCAAGCTTTACCAACCCGCAATTGTCCCCGTCTGGTAGCCATCTAGCCTTTTTTGCCCCAATGCAGGGCGTTCAACAACTGATCGTAAACAATCTCGCTGGCAATGATCCTTTGAGGGTGCCGGTGCCTGAAAATCAGGTTGTTTCAAAATTTCAATGGTTGTCGAACGATATATTGCTTTATGCCACATCCTATTCGCTAAAACGGCGAGACCAACGCGTTGTGACCACCCAGACAAGGGTACACCGTCTTGATATGCGCTCGCGGCAAACCCGATGGTTGGGGGCGCCGGACCGGTCAAATTTCGCTAATACATACGGTCAACATGAAACCATCTTAGATACCCTGCCGCATGACCCTGAAAATGTGCTGCTTGCACTCGATCAAAACCGCAACGGTCTCTATGAAGTTTACAAAGTAAATTTGACCTCGGGACACAAAAAAATTCAGGAAAAAGAACGCGACTATGTTCATATTTGGCAAACAGATTCAACATCTGAGGTTCGCCTCGCCAGCGGCTTTCGCAGAGAGAAATATGTCCAATATCTTAAAGGGCCCAAGGGGCGTTGGAAAAACATTAGCGATAGAAACTGGGTAAATAATTACAGCATTCTCGGCTTCAAAGATGATGGCAAAACAGCCTTTGCCAAAGGGCTGACCAAGCACGGCATGCAGGGTCTTTATTTGCTGGACCTCTTGTCTGGGAACATTATCGAAACGCTGTTTGCAAACAAGAATTTCGATGTGGACGATGTGGTTACTGATCCCCTATCAGGCCAAATTACTGGCGTCACCTACCGTGATGACTTCACGCGGATTGTTTATTTCGACAAAAAACTCACCCGTGTTCAGTACGCTATTGATAAGGCGCTGCCTGACGCCGTTAACCGGATTATATCTCACGTGCCTGATAAAGATTGGTATTTACTGAAGTCATACAGTGACGCCAACCCCGGCGAGTTTTATATTTTTGACAGGCCAAACAACCACATTTCCTTTATTGCCGCGTCACGTCCCCAAATGGACCCATCGGCCATGGCGCCAACCCAAGCAGTTAGCATCCCGGTTCGCGACAAGGAGCATATCCCCGGATATCTAACCACACCCTCAACAACCGAAGAGGGGCCCTTGCCTGCTATTATATTGCCGCACGGCGGCCCTTACGGGGTCCGAGACACGGCCGCTTGGGACTATGAGGCCCAGTTTTATGCCAGCCGCGGCTATCTGGTATTGAAGCCAAATTTCAGAGGGTCTGGCGGCTACGGCGCTGCTTTTTCCCAAACAGGCCGTAACCAATGGGGAGGCCGGATGCAAGATGACGTGACCGATGCAACCAAATGGTTGATCAACGGAGGTCTAGCAGACCCCGACCACATCTGCATTGTCGGCTCCTCCTATGGTGGCTATGCGGCCCTTATGGCATTGGTGAAAGAACCTGATCTCTATCGCTGCGCCGTTTCCGTCAACGGTGTAACTGATCTAGCGCGTCTTAAAAGTAGCGATCGCCGGAACACATTGGGGGCGCTATCCTGGATAGGGTCCATGCAGTTGGACGGGGTCGACGACAAGATGATCTCGCCGTTCGCGCAAGCGAGTACGATACAATCCCCCGTTCTACTGATGTCATCAGTAGATGATGCGCGCATCCCATTTCAGCTGTCAGTTGACCTGCATGAAAAACTGCAAGGCCTTGGCAAAAGCAGCCGCTATGTTCGCATTGAAAAGGGCACCCACAATATGGTCACTTCACAGGCGCGTTTGACAATGCTAACCGCCACCGAGAAATTCCTCGCAAAGCATCTTGGAAAATAATCTCATGCAACTTCATTCAATCCGCCCACGAAATAAACTATTCTTATTCATCAGGTTTATTGGCTTTTTGGCGACGTTTTCTTGTTTGTCGATCGCAGCAAAAGCGAACTGGTTAAGAGTTGAGACACAAAACTTCATTGTTTATTCCGAAGTAAAAGAAGAAAAAACAATGAAGTTTCTTTCAGAACTTGAAACCTACCGACGTTTTCTCATTAAACACGGCGGCGTGGCACCAAGAGGAAACGCTCTTAAATTAACCATATTTTTCGCTCGATCTCGCTCGCGCTATCGGGCTTTGGCTACGTCGCGCGGATCAGTTGGCATATTCAACCTGACCGCCAACGGGCCGATAGCAATGTTTTATGACACCGGAGGCGGACACAGGTTTCGTCAAGAGGGCAAGCAAATTCTGTTTCACGAATATGTCCATTATCTTCAGTTTCAGTCCGTACCGACACAGTATCCACTTTGGTACCGCGAAGGCTTCGCAGAATACCTCTCTTCTGTTCGTTTTTCGGAAAAAGGGGTGTCACTCGGCGAAATTTTGATGGGCCGCGCTGAAAATTTAAGTCGATTGGATTGGATTTACATTAAGCAACTACTGGAGGCAAAAAACTTTCTAAAAAAAGGCGCGGTTTTTTACGCACAATCGTGGCTGCTGACCCACATGCTATACACTTCACCTGACTATCGATCCGGAGTAAGCGCGTTTTTGGACCAGTTGGAGGAAAATGTCGAACCGAAACTCGCACTGCGCCAAGTTTACGGCTATGAATTTTCAAAACTTGATCAGGATTTACGGCAGTATTTTAAACGTGGCCAAATTTTTGCTTATCAATATCCTGTGGTTGGCTCAGACGTAAAAATACTGTCACAGCAAAAGTTAAACAAAGCCGAAAGCACAACAGCAGACAAAAGTGCCCGATTGGCATTCGCAAATGGTTCGAAGGGTTACGCCGCGCTTGAAAAAAGCATCAAGAAACAACTCAAAAAAACGCCTCGAAATACTACCCTAAATCTAACCTTGATAGATGTATTAATTAAACTTGGTAAGTTATCGGAAGCTGAAGCGATAAGTAGAAAATTGCTGTCTCAAGTACCCGACATGCCGGCAGCACATGCCCACCTTGGAGAGATTGTCCTGCACCGCGCCTGGAAGGCCCAGAAAATTGCCAAAGACGATCTCCCCGATGTTGCCAAACTGGTTGAAGCTCGCGAATTGTTGGAAATCGCTATTGCCAAAATGCCTGACAACGCTCGTGCCAGAAAATGGTATGCGGGTTCCTTTATATACGGTGGCCACAATGATTTTGTGCAAGCTGAACAAGCAATTTCCGAAGCTTACGGCATATATCCGCAAGACTGGCAGATAAGACGACAGTATGCGGACTTGCTGTTTGAAAAAGGTGACCACGGAAATGCGTGCAAACTTTATCGCCCATTGCTTCGCACGACCAATTCAGAAGACGAGCAGAAGCGCTTAAAAATCCGCTTTGATGAAATGGAAAACTGCAGTTTGTAACCCCAGTCAACTTCTCCGGATAGAACTTGCCGTGCGGACCGTGCGCCGAGCTTCGGCGACATGCAATTCCTCGATCATCCGCCCATCCAATACTGCGACGCCTTTACCTTCGGCTTTTGCAGCCTCGAACGCCGCGATCATGCGCTGCGCTTCCTTCAGCTCGGCCTCATCGGGGGCAAATATCCGGTTGGCGGTCTCTACCTGAGATGGGTGGATCAGGGTTTTGCCGTCAAAGCCCATATTGCGCGCCTGCTCGCACTCGGCCTGAAAACCAGCGGCATCTTTAAAGTCGCCGTAGACGCCGTCCAGAATATTTAGGCCGTATGCCCGGGCAACCAACAGCGCTCGGGAAAGGGCGGCCAGTACTGGCTCCCGGCCCGGCACATGGCGCGCGCGCAGGTCTTTAATCAGATCATTGGTGCCTATAACCAGTGTGGTTAACCGGTCATGGCTGACAGCAATTTCTTCGGCGCGTAAAATCCCTCGCGGGGTCTCCAGCATCACCCAAAACTCGCAGGCTGCCTTGCTGCTGTGCCAGACCATTTCTTCGGAAACTTTATTGAGAACCGCCGCATCTTCAACCTTCGGCAACAAAATCGCCGCGGGGCTGGCGGCTCCAACCGCAGCCAGGTCATCGCGCCACCATTTGGTGTCCAGGCTGTTGATGCGCACAACCAGTTCTCGGTGACCGTAATCACCAGACTTCAGCGCCGCGGCAACCAGTTCGCGCGCTTCGGCTTTGGCAGCTGGTGCCACAGCATCTTCAAGGTCAAACACCAGGGTGTCGGCATTGATGGTTTTTGCCTTCTCAAGCGCGCGAGCGTTCGACCCCGGCATAAACAATACGCTGCGTCTTGGTTTGAACTCGGGTTTTTCCATCTGTCAGCCCTTTTTCCCTATACTAACAACATCCAACCCGTAGCCAATATGCAACAAAAAAGCGGCGACACGAGCATGCCACCGCTTCATATGCATTTTATCAGCGAACAACGTTAATCAGCGGACAATAATCCCTGATTGAGCAGGCTTTCAGCAATTTGCACTGCATTGAGCGCCGCACCTTTGCGCAGATTGTCAGAAACAACCCAGATGTTCAGGCCGTTTTTAACCGTATTGTCTTCGCGAATACGGGAAATATAGGTGGCAAAATCGCCCACACAGTCAATCGGTGTGATGTAACCGCCGTCTTCGCGCTTGTCGACCACCAGACACCCGGGTGCATTACGCAGTATTTCCCGTGCTTGTTTGGCGCTCATCGCATCTTTGAACTCGATATTAATCGCCTCGGCATGACCAATAAACACCGGCACCCGCACCGCAGTTGCTGTAACCTTGATGTTGGGGTCGAGCATCTTGTGGGTTTCGGCCATCAGCTTCCATTCTTCTTTGGTGTAGCCGTCGTCCATAAATGTATCGATATGCGGGATCACATTGAAGGCGATCTGCTTGGTAAACTGATCAACCTCTACCGCGTCATTGACAAAAATTGACCGGGTTTGACGGAACAGTTCATCCATCGCCTGATTGCCTGCACCCGATACCGATTGGTAGGTGGACACGACAATCCGCTTGATGGTCGCGGCGTCATGCAATGGTTTCAGGGCCACCAGCATTTGCGCTGTCGAGCAATTGGGGTTGGCGATGATATTTTTCTTGGCAAACTTCTTAAGCGCTTCCGGGTTTACCTCGGGCACAACCAGCGGCACGTCCGGGTCCATACGGTAATGCGATGAATTGTCGATCACCACCGTACCAGCGGCCGCAGCCTTGGGGCCAAATTCCTTGGCCACACCAGAGCCCGCAGCAAACAGCGCAATATCAACACCCGAGAAATCAAACGTATCAAGCGCAACAATTTTGAGCTCTTTATCACCGTAATCGACGACTTGGCCGATGGATTTACGCGACGCAATGGCAATAATTTCCGTTGCTGGGAAATCCCGTTCGGAAAGGATGTTCAGCATTTCACGACCGACATTACCGGTCGCCCCTATTATAGCGACGCGAAAACCCATTGTATTTCTCCTGAAGGCCTGGTTTGCCTGACTTTAGTTAATCGACATGTCTTTAACGGACATGCCTTACTTAGTCAGCAAAGTTTTTATAGTCTCTCAAATTAGTTATCCATCTTGGCTATTTAGGGCCTCGAGCACAGCATCACCCATCCCGTCGGTACCTACACGTGTGGTGCCTTCAGTCCAGATGTCGCCGGTGCGCGCACCTGCCGCCAGTGTTTTGTCCACCGCCGCTTCAACCGCCGCTGCCGCATCGCCCATATCAAGCGAATATCGAAGCGCCATAGCAAAGCTGAGGATTGCGGCGATGGGGTTGGCCAGATTTTGCCCGGCAATATCCGGCGCCGAGCCGTGCACCGGCTCATAAAGCCCGCGGCTACCATTTCCCAGTGACGCAGACGGCAACATACCGAGCGACCCGGTCAGCATCGCCGCCGCATCGGACAGTAAATCCCCGAACAGGTTATCAGTCAGGATAACATCGAACTGTTTGGGCGCTTTCACCAGCTGCATGGCGCAATTATCGGCGAGGATATGCTCCAGCTTTACGTCCGAATATTCAGCCGCATGCAGTTTGGTCACTTCTTCGCGCCACAACAGACCCGATTCCATCACATTGGCTTTCTCGGCGCTGTGAACACGGCCACCACGTTTGCGCGCCATATCAAAAGCAACCCGCGATATTCTGATAATTTCCGCGTCGGTATAGCGCTGGGTATTGATACCAACACGGCCACCACCGGGCAGATCTTCAATGCCGCGAGGCTCGCCGAAATAGACACCGCCTGCAAGCTCGCGCACGAACAATATATCAAGGCCAGCAACCAGTTCCCGCTTTAGGCTCGAGGCGTCGGCGAGCGTATCAAAACACATGGCCGGGCGCAGATTAGCGTAAAGGTCCAGATCTTTGCGCAAGCGCAGCAACCCTGCCTCCGGGCGCTTGTCATAGTCTGTTTTACCGTCCCACTGCGGGCCGCCAACCGCACCCATCAAAATAGCGTCAGAGGCGCGTGCGGTGGCAAGCGTAGCATCCGACAGCGGCACACCTTCGGCCTCATAGGCGCAGCCACCGATTAGCCCATCGGTAACATTAAAGGTAACACCGTGGGTGTCTTCAACCCATGTCATAACACGGCGCACCTGCGCCATGATTTCAGGACCGATGCCATCGCCGGGCAACATAGTGATATTGTAGGAAGTCATGATATTTCTTTCGACTGCTCTGATTTTATAGCGCGGCTCACTCTTATGTATTTTACTACAGACCAAGGGAGGCTCACCAAAACTAGTATTGGAGCAAAATACCCCTGCATAACCCAGCTTTCATTACCCAAAAATTGAACAACGTAAAGCCAACCCATCAACTCAGCGAATCCTCCCAACAAAAGCATTGCTATGGTCAGTTCAAGAGTGGTGATCCAAAAGTATAAACTGAACTTGCCTTGCATTGTGCTTTGTCCTGTTCTCTCGGTGTCGCAAAGTTAGCGATAAAGCCACGGGGTCATCATTTTTTGTTTTGTCTCGAAGTTGCTGATCGCAGCTTTGGAACGCAGGGTTTGGCCAATTTCGTCCAGACCTTCCATCAGCATGTCTTTATGGGTCGGGTTAAACTCGAACTTATAAAAGGCATTCTCGCAGGTAACTGTTTGCGCGTTCAGGTCCACGGTAATCTGGTGCCCGGCTTCCGCGGCAACCACCAAGGCGTCCAAATCAGCTTGCGGCAATGCAACGGTTAAAATACCGTTTTTAATGCAATTTCCGGCGAAAATATCAGCAAAACTTGGCGCGATAATACAGCGGTAACCCAGCTCACCAATGGCCCACGGCGCGTGCTCACGGCTAGAACCGCAACCAAAATTATCGCCTGCAATCAGTATACCCGCGCCTTTGTAGCGTTCGCTGTCAAACACGTTGCCTTCAATCCGGCTACCATCCGCATTATAGCGGATGCTTTCGAACGCATGTTCTCCAAAGCCAGTGCGCTTGACCGATTTCAGGTGCTTTGCGGGAATAATGATATCAGTGTCGATATTACTGCGCGGAAACGGCGTGGCAATCGAAGTTATTTTTGTAAA
>JAJFIU010000033.1 GCA_021774695.1 Alphaproteobacteria bacterium
TAGGTGATATTTACGTGCATCTCGGTTGGTCGTTGATGGAACTGGGGCGCATTGGCGAGGCATATGTCGAGTTTAAAAAAGGGCTAGCCCTTCGGCAACAAAATGTAGATCGATTTCCTGAAGATAGTGGTTGGCTAAACAGCCTTGCCGGCGCGTATTATCATGTGCAGTGGGCAGAATTGTATCTCGGGAAAAATGAGTTAGCCCGAAACAACGCGAAGATTTCAAATAATATCTACAAACGGCTTTCGCTTGCAGACCCAACTGATCAGTGGGCGCGCGGCAACTATGCGCGAAGTTTAAGGTGGCGGGCTGAAGCCGAAATTGCAAATCAACAATATGGCGCAGCTGCGCAATTCCTCAGGGAATCTATCGATGAATATCGAGACCTGTTGGATTTCGAGCCAAACGAAACCACCTTTCAGTATCAGGCATGCGTGAGTTCGGTGATGCTGGCTGAAGTGTTGATTGCAAGTGGAAACCATGATGAAGCGCGCACTGCAAGCGAGGTCATATGCCCCGGCTCTGCAGAAATTTTGGCGCTAGACCACCCTGTCGTTCACAATAGGTTCTACGGATACCGCCACCTGCTGGCTCTGATACGGCTAGCGATACTGGAAGGGCGTGATGATGATGCAGCGGCAGTATATGGTGAAATTTCAACTCGGTTTGAACAAGAAAAACCGGAGGTTCGTACATCCCTTCTGGGTAAGCACATCACTCTGTCGTTGGCGATTGACGCGGTAGAATTGAACAGCCGGTCGCAAGATATACCTAATGCGCATCAGATATTATCAACTGTGGTTACTAATATGGAATCAGACTCTGGAGAACTGCACAGCCCGACGGCAAGACTGCTTGCAAAAGCGAAGCAGTTATCGACGCAACCGTTCGACCAAGTAGATTCCAAAGTGGTAACAATTGATTTTTGATCAGGGGTGGCGGCTGGCATGGAGAGGATTGATTGTGTTGTTATTGGTGCCGGTGTTGTGGGGTTGGCCGTAGCCCGCAAGCTCGCCGAAGGCGGGAGAGATGTTCTTGTATTAGAGGCCGAAAATACAATTGGAACTCAGACATCCGCTCGAAACAGCGAAGTTATTCATGCCGGAATTTATTATCCAAGTACCAGCCTCAAAGCGGCTTTGTGCAGCCCGGGAAAAGAAGCACTTTATCGTTACTGCCGGGACCGCGGCGTACCACACAAGCAATGCGGAAAACTGATTGTTGCTTCAGATGAGGGCCAATTGCCTGGCCTCGCCGAGATCCTTAAAGCCGGACACGCCAACGGCGTCTCAGATCTGACAATACTAGATCAGCAAGCCGTTAGGGATACATCGCCAGCGCTCAATGCGGTTGCAGCTATTTGGTCGCCCTCCACCGGCATTGTCGATAGTCATCAGCTGATGCTTTCCCTTCTGGCGGACATCGAGCGCAATGGTGGAACATTGGTGCTAAAATCGGAAGTCAAAAGCATTTCGCCGCTCGGCGATGCTTTGCGGGTGTGCGTTGATGGTGATATCGAGACCAACATTCTTGCACGAACAGTTGTAAATTGTGCAGGCTTGGGCGCCGTTGAAATTGCCCGGCGGACAGACGGTCTGCCGGAAAGCACTATTCCTGACGTGGCCTATGCCAAGGGCAGCTATTTCGCCTATTCAGGGTCCGTACCGTTCGACTGTCTAGTGTACCCAATGCCTGCGCCCGGCGGGCTAGGGATACATTTAACGCTGGATCAGGCTGGCCAAGCCCGTTTTGGCCCTGACGTTGAGTGGGTGGATAAAATTGATTACGGCGTTGACCTGGCTGCAAAAGACAAATTTGTAAAGTCGATCCAGACATATTGGCCCGACGTTCAGGCGCGTCGGCTACATGGTTCCTATTCCGGGATACGGCTGAAAACATACGGAAAAAGTGGTGAATACCACGACTTTGTCGTGTCCGGCGAACAAGAGCACGGCATTTCAGGGTTGGTCAATCTGTTTGGTATCGAATCTCCCGGCTTAACGTCTTGCCTTGCGATTGCCGACTATGTAGCAACGACCCTCACCAGATAAACACTGACCACATTAGTTTCGGTTGAAGATGATATCACCCTGCATAACCAGTGTGGGTTTACGCAGGACGGATATGTCTTCTATCGGGTTGCCGGCTACTGCAATCAGTTCTGCCAACATACCAATTTTTACCTGCCCAATTTGGTCTGCCATATGGAGCAGTCCAGCGTTGATCGATGTGGCGCTTTTTAGAACGTCACCGGGTTTCATGCCGTATTCTACCATTAGCTCCAGTTCCCAAGCGTTGTCGCCGTGGTCAAAAACACCCACGTCCGAACCTGCGCACATGGTAACACCTGCCTTAAGCGCCGCAGTAAAGGATGATTTTTGATCGATAATGCGTTTTGGGTCAGCCCCCTCGCCTTTCCTCCATCCTTGATACTCTGCAATGGCCTCACCTGCCGCCAATGTCGGGCACCAAGCCACACCCTTGTCTTTCATCAACTGGAATATTTCTGGTGTGCCAGCGGTGCCATGTTCAATGGTCTCCACACCGCCAAGTATGGCTCGGCGCATGGCTTCGGGCGAAGACGCATGGGCGACTGTGTACCGACCAGAAGACCGTGCTGTTTCAACGATTGTCTGAATTTCAGAGACAGAAAAAGTCGGCATCGCCTCGCCGTTCGGACCCCAGCGATAATCGGCATAGACCTTGATGAAATCGGCCCCGTGACCAATTTGGTCTCTTGTTACGGTCACGAGATTGCTTGCGTCGGCGGGTTCGGCACCTAATGGAACATTTACATGTTCTGCAAAGCCTTTAGGGCCGTATGATCCAGTTGCTACAATTGCCTTGCCAGCTACGATTAGGCGCGGACCGGGTATTACACCCTTTTGCAGCGCCTGTTTCACGCCGACATCAACATAACCGGCCCCTTCGCTACCAAGGTCACGCAGTGTTGTATAACCGGCTTCCAAGGTGGCCTTTAAATGGTTTCCCGCGCGCAGTGCCCGCTCAGCCCACGATTCTTTCAAAACCTGATCGTTCCAATTGGTTTCGTCGTATGGGTGCAGCAACACGTGGCTATGAAGGTCAATCAGGCCCGGCATCAGCGTTTGGCCAGGCAATAAAATCACTTGTGCTTTTGACTGGTCCAATTTGTCTAAATTGGCAATTTGTATGATGCGTCCGTCTGAAACCAAAACAGCCCGGTTGGTAATGAGTTTGGATGACGTGCCATCAAATATGGCGTCTGGCACCAATATGATGTCAGCAGCGGCCGGACCCGCCTGCACCGAAATCCAAGCTATAACCACGAAATTCAAAAGATACTTCATAACCCATCCTTTATTAATCAGTTGTGTCACTGTATCGGGCGAACCAAGCGACGGCAATAAGTGATGGGTGTTAACGACTGGAATGAGAAGTTGGGAAAATCAGGGTTTGCTTTTCAATTTTGTGAGGCGGGCACCGTATGCCTTGGCGTAGGGTGCCAGACGAAAGGCTTTTTCGTAAGCTGCGATTGCCGCTTCGGTGTCGCCGCGCATTAATTTAGCTTCTCCGAGCAGCGATAATGCATAGTGGTCTCCCGGCGCTTGTTCCAACGCTGCCTCCAGAAGAACGATGGCGGATTTGGTGTCAGATAAGTCGAATAGAAATGTAGACGCCTTGTCCACGAGTGCAAAGTGATTTTGTGCTGGATCCTGTTCATCAGATATCTGGTCTAACCGCTTGGACAGTAGCGCGATCTGTTCTGCTAGATCGGGGTTATCTTTCCATCGGGCTGCCAGCGCTTTGGCTGAAGCATATGAAGCGGGAGAGCTTTTTTCCGCGTTCAATAGCGTGGTCAATTCATCCGCGGCTATGCGGGCTGCACCAGGGTTGGAAAGTTGCATGAAATAGCGTGCACGCCAGTAATTGATGGTCTCGTCAGGGGCATAGCTGGCCTTGACTGGAGATATTTGCAGGCGAACTAGCATCGATTTGAACAATGGGAATAGCCCGAGACTTCCGGCGCTGACCGGATGCATACCAGACCAAATAATCTCATCGTTTTTAGGATCAGACAGAATGAAAGATACGACGTCATCTGCACCGTCTTTTATCAAAGTTCCTTTAAGCGAATATACCGGCGTTGTAGGGCCGTAACGGGTAAAGATGCCGCCTGTAGGGTCCGGTGCATCCAAGTTCCACCAATGTCGTATCACAAGTATGTCTGGCACCTGTGACAAGTAATATGAGGACATCTCGCTAATAGCGATGGCGAGTGGAATTTTATCTTTTTCGTCGTCTGTTGTGCGCACATCGTTGATGGTCACGATTACGCCGGGCTTTTCACTGTTGGTCAGTTGTATTCGGTCCACCGATTCCTTGTTGGTACCAATGATCCAAATTAGAGATAAGCTGGCGGCTATCAGTAATGCCACCGCAGCCTGGGCGAATGAAAGCCCAAAAATCGCTCGTGGATTTGTTTTTACGTTAGTTCGCCCTTCGAGCAACTGGTACCCTTGCCGCGGCACTGTTGCTAACATGGTTGGGTTATTTATATCGTCGCCCAACGCTTTTCTGAGCTTTGATATTGCAACCGGAATTGTTTGCTCACTTAGTTCACGGCCCTGCCAAACCTGATCGATAAGTTGCTCTTTTGAAACTATAGCGCCGCGTTGAACACAGAGTGTTTCCAGAAGATTAGCGATCTTGTCTTCTAGTTTGAGCCTGTGACCATCAGCATGAACCAGCTCATTGCCGGGCGTTTTAAATGTCCAGGGTCCGATAATATATGAAGCTGGCCTTTGTTGTTCTTGCACGACTGACATAAGTTCCTGACTTAATTGCTCCAAAGCACAGTGATACTTTAATCTTACAAGTGAACAGCTTGAAAATGCCAGCCTTGAGAAACATTTACAGTCGTTAGATTACATATTTAAGGTTTCTTAAGGATCCTTAAGCGTTTCGCTAACCTAGCATTTTCCTCACCAAAACAATTTGCGAGGACGAACAATGCATAAAATTATAAAATATATTGGTTCAGGCGCGGCTCTGATGATGGCGGTTTCAATCATGTCGGCCACTGCCCAGGACATAGACACGAACAAGTGGGACCTGTCTGAAAAGGGTGCCGCAATTGTTACCTACCAAGGTCGCCAAAGTATCCAGCTAAAGAGCGGCGTTGCAGAATTAAAAGATGTTCAGTTTCAAAACGGAACAATCAGTTTTGATATATCAATGGAAGAAAAACGTGGTTTTGCTGGTATCTATTTCAGATGGAATGATAATTCTGCGGAATATTTCTATTTGCGTCCGCATATGTCAGGCAACCCCGATTCCAACCAATATACACCGCGCTTCAACGGGGTGGCGGGATGGCAGCTTTATCACAGTCCACGGTTTGCCGCACCGACAGTCTATAAATTTGACCAGTGGCTTTCCGTGAAACTGGTAGTCAAAGATAATAAAATGGATGTTTATATCGACAGTGCGGAGCCTGTATTACATGTGGACAACCTGATGGGGCCAAAAGCCGCTGGACGCATCCGAATTGGAGGGGGCGGCCCGCAAAACTTTCATTTCAGCAACTTTAAAGTTGTCGGCGATAATTCTGTTGCCACTGTCGGCACGCCTGCACCGAGGGCCGAACTGGCGGATAATTTGATTCGAAATTTTAGCATTGCGAGCACAGTGGTTGCAGGCACGTCTGTTGAGGCCAAGTCGCTGTTGGACAAAAAGCTTCTGGAAGG
Source organism: Alphaproteobacteria bacterium (assembly GCA_021774695.1). Taxonomy (GTDB): domain Bacteria; phylum Pseudomonadota; class Alphaproteobacteria; order Sphingomonadales; family Kordiimonadaceae; genus Kordiimonas. The sequence goes on from JAJFIU010000033.1 coordinate 5,733, forward strand.
ACAAGTTTGGCAATCTCTAGGAATTGATGAGGCCGGAGTGGTCAATTTGGCGCGCGTGTCTGGCCGGACGCGAGAAATGAACACGCTATTAATTCGCAAAATATTGACGGCGGATGCAGCACAAACAGTTCGTTTCCAATACGGGTTTAGCGACCGCGTAACTGTATTTCTAAACGGAAAAGCCATCGCCTACGGAGATGATACCTACCTAACCCGGGATTACCGTCACTTGGGTACAATTGGGCTATATGACAGTGTGTTTTTACCGCTGAAAGCAGGCAGAAACGAACTGATATTTGCGGTAAGTGAAGGTTTTGGTGGTTGGGGAATCAAAGCTGCAATGGACCCTGTTTCTGGTGTTCAGGTGGACTAGCTCAACCCTGATTACCATCACAGGGAAACCCGGGCAGACTTGACCCCTGCCCGGGTTTTTCGCTGTTTAGTCGATAATATCGAAGGTAAGTCCGGCATTTGCCACCAACCGCTTGATCAGGTGGTCGCCCATTGCCGGAGCCGTTGTCCAAATGCCGCCACCGGTTTTAAGGTCGTCCTGAACGAGGCAAACCGCACTTTCAGTTATCATCTTTGATGTGGAACCATAGCCGGGGTCTTTGTCTCCGGTGACGACGGCCTTTATGGTGTTCGTGCCATCGGTTCCGACGAACAATACATCGTAGAAACCAGCTTCTCGTTCTTCTTTGCTGGGTCCCTCGCCGGGCTTGGGCCCGCCTTCTTTTGACATGCTGTCGTCGTTTGCAATGGCATTTGCAATTGCCTCGCCCTTATCGCCGGGGCCAGTGATGAACATTTCGTCATAAACAAAGTCATCGCCGTATGAATTGTCGGAAATAAAGTTGGAGCGCAAAACATTGCGAGTATTGATTGGCGCCATGATAAACGGTGCGCACCAGCTTTCGATCACATCATCATATATTGGTTTTGTGCCGCGCGGCTGTTCAGGCCCTTCAGCACCGGGTGCCAGTGAGTATGGATCACGAAGCAGCTCAAGGATTGAAGGATCTTTCATAGCCGCCGCCATGGTTGCCTTGAGGCTGGCAGCTGTGCCGCCAGAGAAGGTTCCCTGCATCTTACGAACCCGGCCGCGTACCCGAGGCATTGGCTTGCCGAATTTTTCACGCGCAGCCGCCTGCAGAAAATGTACGCCCATATCAAATGGAATACTGTCAAAGCCGCATGAGAAAACAATACGGGCGCCAGATTGTTTCGCTGTTTCGCTGTGAGCGTCAATCATTTGACGCATCCAGGGTGGTTCGCCGCAAAGGTCCACATAGTCTGTGCCGGCCTTTGCGCAAGTGGCTACAAGGTCGGAACCATATAGTTGGTATGGCCCAACGGTTGTTAAAACAACTTTGGTTGAGGCTACCATTGTTTGGATTGAATCGGGGTCAGCAGCGTCAGCAATAACCAGGGGTGTGCTTGCCGGGGCGCCAATTTCTTCGCGCACGGCTGCCAGTTTTTCGGCGTTTCGACCAGCCATTGCCCAGCGTATTCCGGAACCAGCACCATATTGCTTGGCCAGATATTCAGCTACTAGGCGCCCTGTGAAGCCACTGGCCCCATATACGACTATATCATATGTTTTTTCCATGGCCATTGCCCTACTCCCTTGTTAGTGACAGCACATGACTATAGGGCGCAAATCGGTATTGGCGACCCAAATGTGAATTTCGCACATTCGCCAGCTTCGATGTTCGAATGATAATGAAACAAGAGCTTTTGACTGGTGTTCTAGTCTGGAGTGTACAATCTCAGTCAGACCGGCTTTCCAGGATTTTGGTCACCTGCATGTAGTCGCGCGGAGAATCTACATCAATGGCAGCTTCCGCATACGGCAGTTTGATTGCAACACCTTCCGCTCCCAATACTCGCGACGCCCTCTTGAAAGCTTCCTTGACGGTGTACCGCCGCAACATAAGGCCGACGAGATTGAAAAATCCGAATGCTTTGAACAATTTCCAGGGACTTTTCCGTTCATTTTCAACATTCTTCCAGAATTCCAGAACCTTCACGCTATCTTGAGACATGACAGCAAAAAGGTTGGCGCCTGAAAGCCTGGTGTCTTTGAACGGCAAGTAAGTTCTCCTGGATTCAGGATGCATCGCCTTAATGTATTTTTCTTCAACAAAGCCTGCGCCAAAGCCCTTTATATGCTCGGCTTCGGCACAAAAATAATCGACAACTTCAGGAATAAGTAACGCGTGATCCGCTGTGGTTACCAGATAAGGAAATTGGCTGCCGGTTTCCTCGATCGCCTTGATGATGCTTTGGCAAATAGATTTTGCCGTTGCGACAACTTTAACATTGGCGGCGTCCAACTCGTCTTTAAGTTTGCCGCAGGAGGCAAAAAGCTCCTCCTGGCCGTCAAACACGACATGAATGTCACCGACGGACGATGATGCCCTAAGGGCGTCCACGGCGTAGGCAATCATAGGGCGACCTACTAGCGGCACTAAGGCTTTGTATTTGTGACCAAAAATAGAGGCAACAGGGTCATTGTCATTGCGTTTACCAGCCAAAACTATTGCAGTAAATTTTACACTTGAACCAAGTTGGCTATCAGGTCCAGCATCGGTGGCCAAACTGTCCGCGCCATCATTTTCAAGTGGGTTTAATGTCATCTGGTTAGGCCTTAAGTACTCATTGCAATAGTTGCGTGGGTGTGGACCGATAGATTGTCCAGACTAAGCATGTTTAATTAGCCTGACAAAGGTTAAAACGCAATGAAAGCTTCCGTTCGGTTGGTACATGGCCAACCCGGGCCGTACTTCGTCTCCATTCTAGTTTTTCTAGCTTCTCCTGTCGTATCCGAATTTACAGAGTGTAAGCCAAAACCCGGCGATAAGCCAGGCACCCACAATGTCGGTTGGCCAATGCACGCCTAGATAAACGCGACTAATTCCATTAATTAGGATAATGGTAAAGGCAATTGTAATTATTAACTTATTTAACTTTTGGGAGCTGACTTTAATAAGTAAATAAGCAAGTAAACTATAGACCACTGCTGACCTGAGAGTGTGTCCACTGGGAAAAGCGGCGCTCGACGCGCTTACAATCTGCTCGACAATTTCTGGCCTATCCCTACCAAAAGCCCATTTTGCAACGGCTGTAATAATGAAAGAACCGGCCGCGGTAATTAAAAACCATTTGGCTGCATGTTTTTGATTACGTTGAATTAAAACGGCGACAGCGATGACTGTCAAAACTCCAAGAACGATAGAGTCGCCTAAGTGAGTTAACGCGGCAACCAGCGTTTGCCAAAAATCGCCTTCAATCACTGTCGGTGAACCACCGCGAAGCGCCATAACACCATTTTCGTCGATGGTTGAAGTATAGCCCAGCATAACCAAGGCCGCCAAACATACAAAAAGCCCACCTGTTACAACCAGCAAAACACTGTTTCGCGATATAGTCATAGCTTGCCCCTCTGTTATTCCTTACTCCGCGCGCTCAACCTAGCTTTGAGGACGTTAATTAGCCAGCCTTAGTTGTGTATAAATAAACAAGTTTGGGTTGCGAATTTCTTGCTGTACTGCCCAAAACCGGTCCGTGGCAATGATATCTGCCCCCATCGCCACAATGTCGCGATAAGTCATTGTAACTGCTTTATCCCTGATCTGGTTATCAATGGCGCGGGACCCGCGCCCCAATGTGCCCACTATAGTGCGCCACCCACGGCGGTGCAGTTTGGAGTAAAATGCTGGTTCCAATAACCGTGTGCCGGTCCAGGCAACGACAAGTCGCGCTGGTATGCCGCTGGCGTCCAGCTTCTCGATATCTTGATCGCTGGACAATCCAATGGAAATGGGCATTTCGGGCGCAATTTTATAAAATGCCTGCGCCTGCTTCATTGAATAGGCAATTGAAACGCTATAGTCGTCTGCCCCGGTTTGCTGAATCAACGCCGCTACCCGGCGGAAGTCTGTGCCGCGCTTGATGTCCAATGTCAGGATTGTACGACCGATTGACCACTCTAAAGCAGCTTTCAGCGTCGGAATGTGAAATTTTGTCAGTTTCCCATCGTCATCCTTCAGGAACAGCGGCTTGATGTCGTCCCATGTTTTGTCTTCGATGGCCCCACTGCCGTTACTTGTCCGGTCCAGAGTATCATCATGCATCAGAACAAGTGTGCCATCCTTCAACTGAGCGACATCGACTTCCATCAAGCCGTATCCGTAGCTTAGTGCGTTATCCATTGCCTCAAGTGAGTTCTCTGGCATTCCGGGCACGGGACCGCCGCGGTGATGGCTTATCATGGGAATTGATATTGCGGGACGCTGCAAAAACTCAGCAAGTCCGCCAGCTGGTATCTTCAGGTAATGACGCACGCTTGGGTCGCTGGGCGCAGGCACCTGTTCACCGAAACTGGGAGCTGACAGTCCAGCGAATAGTATAAGCGTGGCGAAAAATCTTAGCATTTTTGCTTGTCTCCTTGACGAACGGCGGCGGTCAGATGATACCTGATGAATATTCTCAACAGATTGCAAGCGAGCCCTGATCAGATGCAACAACAATATTCGATGAATGATCTTCTTGTCATTATGCAGAAACTACGGACACCTGAAACAGGTTGCCCGTGGGACCTGGCGCAAACATTTGAAACAATCGCACCCTATACCATCGAAGAAGCCTATGAGGTTGAAGATGCCATTCGTGCTGGAGACATGACTGCGCTTCGGGACGAACTGGGGGACCTACTTCTTCAAACTGTCTTTCATGCGCGCATTGCCGAAGAAGGCGGTGATTTTTCGTTTGATGACGTGGTTACGTCGATCTGTGAAAAAATGATTAGGCGACATCCTCATGTATTCGGAGATGCCAGCGTTGAGGATGCCGACACCCAAACGGCAGAATGGGAGCGGCAAAAAGAGCAGGAGCGACAAGCCCTCGCTATAGAGCGCGGTGAGGTGCCGTCTGCACTTGACGGGGTTGCAGGGTCCCTTCCCGCTTTGTTGCGTGCTGTGAAACTGCAGAAACGAGCTGCGCGGGTTGGTTTTGACTGGCCGAACACTGTTCAGGTGTTGGATAAGGTGCAGGAAGAATGCGCCGAATTGCTTGAAGCCTATCAAGAACCGGATAACCAGAAGCATATCAAGGAAGAATATGGTGACTTGATGTTTGTGATGGCTAATTTGGCGCGGCACCTGAAGCTTGACCCTGAAGAAGCGCTCCGGGCTGCCAACTCAAAATTTGAGCGCCGGTTTAAAGGCGTTGAAAGTAAAATTGCCAAGTCGGGGAAAACAATGGCTGGTTCGTCGCTTGAGGAAATGGACACTCAGTGGGATTTGGTCAAAAAAGAAGAATGTACTACGGTTTGAATCGATCATTTAATCAACCCAATAATCGGTGCCTTTGCTGTATTTACTCCACGCTATCGGATCTACTGTAAAACTATACGATGTTCCTTTGTCGGTATATTCGGTTTCCAGTATTTTGGCATTGGCATGCAACCACGCTGGTGTTTGCCCATCGTCAAACGGAACGATAATTTTAACTTGGAGGTCCTTGTTGCTCAAGGCGGTATCAAGTGATGTGATAAAGGCTTCACAACCCGCGCCGGTTAACCCTGACACGGGGACCGTTGTGCGGCCGCGGCCAGCAACGGCTAACATGGCCTCGAACTCTCCCTCGGGCACCAAGTCGCATTTATTCATTGCTTCCAGCACCGGAGTGGCGCCACTAACTGTGGTCAGGTCATAGGTCAGTTCAACACCCAATTCGGCCAATACACCTTCAACGTCTTGTTTTTGGATGTCGCCGTCAGGATGCGAGGCGTCACGCACATGCACGATCAGATCAGCCTCAAGAACTTCCTCGAGGGTTGCTCTGAAGGCGGCAACCAAAGTGGTTGGTAGTTCTGAAATAAAACCAACCGTGTCGGACATTATGATTTTTCGGCCGCTGGGTAACGTGATTGACCGCATGGTTGGGTCAAGTGTGGCAAACAACATGTCTTCGGCCAGAACATCAGAATCGGTCAGGCGATTAAAAAGAGTTGATTTACCAGCATTAGTATAACCAACCAAGGCTACAATCGGGTACGGCGTTTTCTGGCGCTGGGCGCGATGTAGGTTTCGGGTACGCGTTACGGAGGTTAAGTGGCGTTTGATCCGCGTGATCCGGTCTGCGATTATGCGTCGATCTGCTTCAATTTGTGTCTCGCCTGGCCCTCCCATAAAGCCAGAGCCACCGCGCTGGCGCTCCAAATGGGTCCATGACCGAACCAAACGGCTGCGCTGATAAACTAAATGAGCGAGCTCGACCTGAAGTTCGCCTTCTTTGGTGTTGGCGCGGTCGCCGAATATTTCGAGAATAAGGGCGGTTCGGTCAATAACTTTAACTTTTAGTTCTTTCTCGAGATTGCGCTGCTGAATTGGGCTCAACTCGCAATCAAAAACGATCAGATCAATTTTTTCTGACTTTGCAAACGCCTTCAAGTCAGCAAGTTTACCCTTGCCGAGATATGTTGCGGGTTTGATCGTCCTTAGGCTTGTTGCCTCGCCGCCTGCCAGCTCAACGTTTATAGCTGAGGCCAAACCCATAGCTTCTTCAAGCCGGGCTTCTGGAGACCGGGCAAGTATGTCGGAGACTTTGTCTTTTAGATACGGATGCAGAACAAACACCCGCTGGCGCGTAACCTGTTTTTGCAGGTATGCGAGACCATCAGTTGACCAACCGCCGCCAGATTGTTCGGCGCGGTCTTCGTCACCGATATCGGTTCGATCATTGTTTTCGGTCAAATTAGTCCTCTAAGCCTTCTTTCTCAGGCTCGAAAAGCTGTACCGGACCAGATGGCATGACAGTTGAAATCGCATGCTTGTAAACGAGTTGAGAGTGGCCATCCCGGCGCAAGAGAACACAGAAATTATCGAACCAGGTAATAATGCCCTGAAGTTTGACGCCGTTTACCAGGAAGACTGTAACGGGTGTTTTGGTTTTTCTAACGGCATTGAGGAATACATCTTGTAGATTTTGAGTTTTTTCTGCCATGATCTTCTTTTTTCTTTTTTTGTTAATGTGCTGAACCATCAAAGTATTACGGCAAAGGGCCGTCTTTGGGTGGTTTTGCTGTCGTTACCCGTACGTATGTTCTATATGTCAGACCAATAGAGTGTCGGTCAACAGACTTTTGACTATTATCCGCGCCAAAGTGCTTTCGCAAAGATTGCCATAAATATTGGCGCTTCGATCCTGCCAATAAGCATCAATATGCTTAAAATCAAATAATCTATCTGGGCGAGGCTGGCGTAACCGGCGAATTCTGGGTCAGCGCTGGTTGCTAACGGCCCTGACAAAGTCATTGCGGTAAAAGCAAGAGTAAGGGCATCCTGGAAGTGGATACCAAGAACTGCGAGGCTCATGGCCCCAAGTGCTGTTATCAATACAAAGGATCCAAGTAGTAGCCAAATCGCATTGATATCGCCCGTCTCCGCTACTTCAGAGCCGTAATTTACCGTGTGAACGCCGTGCGGGTGCGCGAGCCGGTCAACTTCTGCCCGGCCGAGACGAAAAATCATCAAGATACGCATTTGTTTTAAACCACCAGAGGAACTGGCGACGGCACCGCCAACTGCGGCCATCATCATTAAAACAATTGTAACTGGTAAAATGCTATCAAGTTCCAGCGATGTTATTTGTTCAGGCATACTTCCATATGTAGATAGAGCTGAAGTTGCGGCGAATACCAGAGAAATGAAATCAGCGAAACTCACATCCATTAATAATGCCAGAAGAACAGTACCAAAAGCGATTGTAAGAAGGCTGGTTTTCAGCTCGCGGTCTTGCCGAAAGCCAAGCGAAAAAGTGCTCGTGCGAAAATGATGGAAGTCCCAATTTGACAAACCAATCAGTAAAAACACAACCATTATCAGTTGAGGCAACGCTCCCTGCCCTTGGACAAGAGTTTCAGGCACAACGCCGGATGTACTAACGGCAGAAAGTGCTAAAATGAATGCGTCGAACTTTGTGTTACCGGATAGCCAAAGTAATATAAAACAAAGTAAAGTTGCAAATATATATAATGGTAACAAAGACTTGGTGGTAGAGCGTAAGCGTTGGTAGCCGGTTTCCCGGTCACCTAGATTTAAAGGTGATTGATGTAACTGCATGGCCCCACTATTCATCGCCATTAACAGGGAAAGCGCAAATGCAACAGCCATAAGGCCACCGATCCAGCTGGTGAGAGATCGCCATAACAGTATCGACGACATGGTCTCGATTGTGCCTTCATAGGCAGTGGAGCCGTTCGTGGTGATCTGCGACATGCCGTCATAAAAAGATGTCAAAAACCCACTGTCTGGAAATAGAAAAAACAACGGCAACCCGGCCATTGCCGCGAGGCATACTATGCCTACGATTGGTAGAAAAATAGTTAATCTGGGAACTCGTACACGTTCTGTTGATCTGAACCCAAGGAACAGTGCTCCGCCGATTAGAAATGCCACTACCGTAGAGGCAGATAGACTTCCAAAAGCCTCAGGTTCGTTGTTGACTGCAGCGTATACCAACGGAATGAGTTGCAGGCAGGCCAGAACCAAAATCCATGACCCAATTAGATAAAACAGGCGACTTTTCCACATCCCGCTACCGCCTAAAACAAGTCAGCACGGGCAGAAAACAACTGTTCAACCTTCTTCACAGACTGCGCCATAGCAAGGAACACCACCTGATCACCACTCAGTAGTTGGGTTTCTGCTGAGGGAAGAATGGTTTCACCATTTCTTACAATCATCCCAAATCTAACCTCGCCCTGTAAACGCAGCTCGCCGAGGGTCTTCTTCGCCACCTTTGAGCCTTCAAGAACTTCAGCTTCGATAAACTCGGCCTTCCCGTCAAAAAGGCTGTATAGGTCGCGTATCCGACCGCGGCGCATATGCTGAACGATTGATGAAACTGTTGTCTCTCTCGGGTCCAAAGCAACATCTATTCCCAGAGAACCCACCAGATTGCCGTATATTGGATTGTTCATCAACGTAATGGCACTGGCACAACCTTGTTGCTTGGCCAGCAGTGAGGAAAGAATATTGACTTCGTCATCATTGGCTACTGATACGATAGTATCAACCTGTTCAATATTGGCCTCAAGAAGAATTTCGCGGTTAAGGGCGTCGCCGTTAATAACAACAGTTTTATCCAGCGATTCCGCTATTTTTTTAGCCCGTTCAGTATCAATTTCAATAATTTTAAGGTTCGGACTTCGGTCGCTTTTCTCCAGAAGTTGCGCCAAAGCCAAGCCAATACTGCCGCCGCCAACAATAACAATCCTGCGGGCGGTTTGTTCTTCGTGGCCAAAAACAGCCATAGAGCGCTTGGTGGTTGATGCTTCAACTACAATTATGATGGCGTCACCGACCTGCAATTGATCATCGCTGCGCGGCACAAACAATCTTTCTCCTCTCCGAACCGCTACAACAATCGTACGCAAGTTCGGGAAAAGTTCGGAAAGCTGCCGCAGCGGAGTGTCAACGACCGGGCAATCCTCGTCGAGCATCAGTCCAATCATTCTCACCTTGCCATCAATGAAAGGTACCATGTTGAATGCGCCAGGTACTTCAAGGCGTCGGGCCAAAGCTCGAGCCACCTCCAATTCCGGAGAGATAATGACGTCGATAGGCAAATTGTCTCGTGAAAACAAATCTCGCCAATTCGGGTTGAGGTAGACCTGGTTGCGAATTCGGGCGATCTTGGTCGGCACACTGAAAAGCGAATGAGCAACCTGACATGCAATCATATTGACTTCGTCGGAGGGCGTGACGGCAACAAGGAGATCCGCGTCCGTTGCGCCGGCCTTTGCCAACATGTCGGGGTCAGAGCCATGGCCAACCAACGCCTGGACATCGAGGCTTTCGCTGATTTTCCTAATCAACTTCACCGACCGGTCGATAACGGTGACGTCATTTTGCTGGTCTGCCAAATGCTTGGCAATATGAAACCCAACCTGCCCTGCTCCGCAAACAATAACTTTCATAAGTCGTTATCCGATCCGAAATACAGTTTGGCAACTAACCATGGTCTCGCAGCTGCCAGTTTAGCTGTCATTGTCTTGTCTGTTACTTGAAAGGCCAAGTGACTTTAATTTTCTGTGCAACGCTGAACGCTCCATACCAATAAAAGCCGCTGTACGCGATATATTACCGCTAAATCTGTTTATTTGAACTTTAAGGTATTCGCGTTCAAATGCTTCGCGCGCTTCGCGCAAAGGCGTTGTCATTATTGCATTGTTGCTGCTGGTTTGCATCAGGTCGCCCGAAGTCATCTTGACCTCCTGCGGTAAGTCGTCTGCAGTAATGCCTGCTCCCGGCTCCTCCGGGCCCATAATTACCACGCGTTCCATGATGTTTTTGAGTTGGCGCACGTTACCTGGCCAATCATAGGACTGTAACGCTGCAACCGCATCTTCACCCAAAACTGATCGGGCTCGGCCCGTGGCGACCGCGAGCGAATCTAAAAATCCTTGCGCCAGTGCCGGGATGTCTTCGCGCCGCTCGCTCAGCGAGGCCATTGCCAGAGGTACAACATTAAGTCGGTGATAAAGATCTTCTCTAAACCGACCCTCTGCGATTTCCTGAACAAGATTACGACTGGTGGCTGATATGACCCGAACGTCTACTTTCACACCTGTATTGCCGCCAACCCGTTCAAATGCTTGGTCCGTTAGCACGCGAAGAATTTTCCCCTGAGTGGGCAATGGCATGTCCGCGACTTCGTCGATGAATAAGGTGCCGCCGTGAGCTCGCTCAAAAAGGCCGGTTTTAACTACGCCACCATTCTGTTCGACGCCGAAAAGCTCTTGTTCCATCCGGTGCGGTTCCATCGACGCAGCACTGACAATAATGAAAGAACCAATCGAGCGGTTTGAACGAAAATGAATTTGCCGTGCAGCAACTTCCTTGCCACTTCCAGATGCGCCCTGAATTAAGACCCGGCTGTTAGTGGCCGCCACTTTTTCGATACTTTGGCGCAGGTTATTGATAGCTGCAGAACGACCGGTTATGTCGACTGAGAAGGCTGATCGCTTTTTTAGTTCTTCATTTTCGCGGCGAAGTCTCTCAGCTTCGGTTGCTCGCTGAACCGTCAAGAGCAGTTGATCAGCCTCAAACGGCTTTTCAATAAAATCATAGGCACCCTTTTTTATTGCAGCGACAGCGGTTTCGATGTTGCCGTGTCCGGAGATCACAACCACAGGGAGGTCCCTATGGCGAGACTTTACCAACTCCAGAATTTCCAGGCCATCGAGTTTGCTGCCTTGCAGCCAAATATCAAGAACCATCAGCGATGGCAGCCTAGCCTCGATCTCGGCTAGTCCGCCGTCACTGTCAGCTGCAGTACGGGTCGCGTAACCTTCGTCCTCGAGAATGCCGGCAATCAGGTTTCTGATATCCGCTTCGTCGTCGATAATTAGAATGTCTAGTGCCATGAGCGGCATTGTCCTTCATTAAATGTGTTATTCCGCCGCTGCCGGCTGTTTATTTGTTTTGTCGATTTCTTCGGCTTGTTCTGCTCGTTTCTCAAGTACTTGATGAGAGAAAGTCAAAACTACTCGTGCACCGATCGGGGTTCGGTCTGCAATGCGAACCGACCCGCCGTGCTCTTCCATAATTCGTCGTACGATTGCGAGACCGAGACCGGTGCCTTTTGAACGTGTGGTTACGTAGGGTTCCATAAGGCGTGCTTTTTGTGCTGCTGGCAATCCTAGGCCGTTATCTTCAATCTTGATGATGGTTTTATCGTCAATTTGAGTCAGTGTCGTGCTAACGAAACCAGGCTCAAGCACATCGCCGCCTGCCTTATGGTCCTTGGAAACACGAGCTTCGACCGCCTCCGCGGCATTTTTCAATACGTTAGTTAGTGCCTGCCCGATAAGGCGACCATCACATTTTATTTTTTCAAAATCGCCATCCAATTCACTTGAAAAGCGGATGTCCGGCGCGGCGACTTCCTGCAAGAAAACCGATTGTCGAGTTACATCGGCGATATCTGTTTCCCTGTAAATGGGTGCAGGCATCCTTGAAAATGATGAAAATTCGTCAACCATGCGTCTGAGGTCACCAACCTGCCGGATAATTGTATCTGTACATTGACCAAAAATCTTCGCGTCGGTTTTAATTTCACTCGAGTATTTTCTTTTTAACCGTTCCGCGGCCAATTGGATGGGCGTTAGTGGGTTCTTGATTTCGTGCGCTATACGGCGCGCCACATCCGCCCATGCGGCGGTGCGTTGGTCAGCCAGCTGTTCGGTCAAATCATCAAACGTGACCACATAACCACCAATGGCGTTATCTTTTTGTCTTTCTGCAAAAACCCGAACCATTAACGTCCGTATCTCACCTTCAACGTCTATCTGGACTTCACCCTTGGCTTCGCCTTCAGCCGATTGCTCGCTTTGCTCGATAATATTGCTAAAATCGGGAACAACTTTGGTCAGGTCTTTTCCCATCAAATCGTCAGGAGCTAGATTGAGTAGGTTTAAAGCCGATCTGTTGGGCAGAAAGACACTGCGGTCTTGCTTAAGGCCCATAACTCCCGCAGAAACGCCCTCTAACACTTCTTCAAGAAAACGTCGGCGCTCATCCATTTCAGCGTTTGCCTCGATAAGCGCGTCCTGGTGCTTGGCCAGCTGGTCAGTCATCCGGTTAAAAGCTCGGCTCAAGGTGCCAACTTCATCGCCTGACGACACTGTTGGCACGCGTGCTTTTAGATCACCTTGTCCTACACGGTCGGCCGCATCTACCAAATTAGATAACGGATTTACTAATCGGCCCGAAAACCACAATCCGATCCAGATGGCTGCAAGTAAAATCAAGAGTGCGATGATGATGAAAACCACGTTAAACTGAAGCTGGATGTCGCTTCGTTGGCCTTCAAGATTGTCATAGTCTGCCACAGCGGCACGAGTTGCGGATAGATAGCCTAATACTTGTGGGCTGAGATCGCGTGATACGTATAAATAGGTAGGGCGGAAGAAGCCTGACAGCTTTATTAACCCGGCAACCTTATTACTTTCCGCATTTGCGGATATAACAGTTTCCCCGGTTGAGGCCCTGGTTAGCAGATTAGTCGCAATTCGCGGTGTTGTGAATGCCAAGCCGTCATTAGCGCCAGCCAGGATGGAACCCTCTTCTCCGGGTGGTTGCTCAATAATTACAAGTTCGGACAGGAGTCTTGTGCTAAGGGCCGTTTCGGCCACTCGTTGCAAAGTTATCTGGTCTCGCTGCTGGGTGAAGTTCAGCTGGTTGTACGCAAAAGCGATTTTAAGCATATCTTTTTCGATGTTTACGCGGTGCTCAATCTCATAGGTTTCGGCAACTTCCAGCGAGTTATTCAGTGCGAACCGTATTTTTTCGCTAAACCACTGTTGAATTCCGAATTCGAGAAAGAGGGCCGAAAAAACTGTCATGATAATCGGCGGCACGATGGCAATCGCGATAAAAAATCCGGTAACCTTCGCTTGCAATCTGGATCCGGCCTTCATGCCCTTGCGCGAAGACCAAATTCTGACAAACCAGCGTCCAATGGCCACACCCAGCGCGAGCAACAGGGCAAGGTTTATCGCTAACAGAACACGCAGGGTCTGGCCCGAAGTAACTTCGGTTGGCGCAGATTGTTGAGACATGGTTATATAGGTCGCGATGGCTGATACAACAGCCAAAACCGACAATAATACTTCCAACCGTCCGAGCAGATTCAGACGCCGCGACCACAGCATAAACTTCGCCCAGCGCCGGTTTGGCAACTTCGGCGTTGCTGTTAGAAAGTCGTGTGGTTCTTTACGCTTAACAGTCGTCATGAGCCCTATGATGCATAATTGTCACTATTGTTCCACTTATATCACAAAGAAAATACCAGGCCCACTCTAACTAATTGTAATTATTAGGTAAAGGTAAGTGTGAGACATGAAGTTTACAGCTTTACCCGGATTTTACCGGTAGAACAATTTCCAATTCCCGGATTTTTTTCCGCAGCGTATTGCGATTCAATCCCAGAAGTTCCGCTGACTTCACTTGGTTTCCGTTAGTTATATTCAACACTTTCTGAATAAGTGGCCGTTCGATTTCCCGCAATATTCTGGTGTGCAAGCCGGGTGGCGGGAGCCCGTCTTCATGATAGTCGAAATACTGATCCAAATGTAGCCTTACCGTTTGTGACAAGTTACCGCCGGTTACATTGGCCATAATACTCATGGGGCCGCCGGCAAGATCAGACGTGGAGCGGTCAAACTCGGATTTGATGGCGTCACCGTTTATCTGGTTTCCTGGGTACAAAGCGCACAGGCGTCGAATCAAATTTTCAAGCTCGCGCACATTGCCGGGCCAGTCAAAAGACTGCAGCACTTTTTTAGCGCCGGGAGTTAGTGATTTGAAAGGAAGGCCGGATTCGGCTACTTTTTCGAGGAAGTGTTCAGCTAAATCAGGTACATCTTCTATTCTCTCCCGCAGCGGTGGAATGTGGAGAGGAACCACATTAAGCCTGAAATAGAGGTCTTCACGGAAATCGCCAGCCCCAACCATGGTTTTCAAATTCTTGTTGGTCGCGGCGACGATTCGAACATTGCTGCGAATGTTGGTCTGTCCCCCCACCGTGCGATATTCGCCTTCCTGCAATACCCGTAACAGGCGTGTTTGGGCCTCCAGCGGCATATCTCCTATCTCATCGAGGAATAATGTACCCCCCTTGGCCTCGCCGAACCGGCCGATAGTGCGCGTTTCCGCTCCGGTGAAAGCGCCTCGTTCGTGGCCAAACAATTCGGTTTCAATTAGTTCTTTTGGAATTGCTGCCATATTAATTGGAACGAAGGGGTTTTCGCGGCGCGGGCCATGTTCGTGTAGCGCTCGCGCGACCAGTTCTTTACCCGTGCCGCTTTCGCCGTGGATCAAAACGGTTAGTTCGGTTTGGGCCACCCGCGCCATGGCACGGTATATCTCTTGCATTGCAGGTGACCGCCCAATCAGAATATCCGGATCCGGCTCGCCGCGTTCAGCGGCCTGACTGTTAGTTTTTTTAAGTGCTTTCCTAACAACGCTTATTAACTCATCGATATCAAAGGGTTTTGGCAAATATTCGAATGCGCCCTTATTAGTAGCATTCATTGCAGTAGACAGGGTGTTTTGCGCGCTCATGATGATGAAGGGAAGGTCTGGACGGTCTTTGAGCAACAGAGGCATTGCCTCAAGCCCATTACCGCCGGGCATGAGCACATCCGAGATAACGACATCTCCTTGCCCTGATTGAACCAGTCGGGTGAGCTCAGGCACATCTTCAGCTTCAACCACCATCCAACCTTCTTGACGTAACGCTTCTCCAACAACAAGCCGGATCGTGAGGTCATCGTCAGCGACAATGATTGTTGTTTTACTTTTGCTCATGGTTCCTGTCCTCATACATGGCCAGCTGAACTTTGAAAACTGCGCCGCCGTCAGCGTGATTATCTGCTGTTACTGTACCGCCGAAATTACTGACATAGCGGGCCACCAGCGACAGGCCCAAGCCAGCGCCGCCAGGTTTTCCGGATACAAATGGATCAAACAAGTGGTCTTTGATGTTTGCTGGAATTCCGGTGCCGTTGTCTTGGATGGTAATTTCTATTGGCAATCGAACACGCGTACCATCGGCACCTTTTATCCAGATACCGTGGCGGTATGCCGTTGTAACGGTGATATCTGCGTCCGACCCAGCGGCTTCGACAGCATTTTTTACAAGATTCAAGAACACTTGGACCAGTCTATCATAATTACCATCTACAGGAGGCAATGACGGGTCAAACAATGGTCGAATGATTGCTTTTTTCGCAAATCCCGCCATCGATAGGTTTAAAACATGATCAAGTACTTCATGGATGTTGACCGCTTCCATATTTTGTTCGAATGGCGCGTTAAAACCTTCAAGGTCATCAACCAGGTCTTTTATCCGGTCGACTTCCTTGCATATCAGTTCGGTCAACCTGATGTGTTTTTCGTCAAGGGCGCGTCCCATCAATTGCGCGGCACCTCTAATTCCGGACAAGGGGTTTTTTATTTCATGTGCGAGCATGGACGCGAGGCCACTAACGGAGCGGGCTGCGGCCTCCATGTCGTTCTTTTTTTCCAAAAATGCAGTGATCCGACGTGGCAATATCGAAACAATAGTCAAACCATCGTCTTCGAAAGGGTTTGCGTGCAGGTCAACCAGCTCGACATCTCCCAGTGGTGGCACGCAGCGGACATCGTAACTGTTGAGTGGGGAATTCTCTTGCCGAGCACGCAGGACCAATTCCTGTGCAGCTGCTCCGATGCCGCCAAGGCCCTTCATTGCACTGCCAATTAGGCTTTCTCGGCTCCGTCCGAGAATTGCTTCTGCATGAGCATAGACTTTTTGAATTCGATTTTGCTGGTCAACAACGATAACAGCTTGGCGTAGACCGGCCAAAATGCGCTGGTCTATGTTTGGAATACCATTGCCGCTATCTGCATTGTTCATCAGGCCGCCATCTGTTCACAAAGCGGCAGATAGAAATCCTTGATCGCAGATTTCACTTTTTCGGGATCATCCTGACGATTGACATCGTTTCTAAACTCGGCAGAACCATGCAAACCTTTGGTATACCAACCGATATGTTTACGGGCGATGCGAACCGCCGCCTCAATGCCATAATGATGCAGCATATCTTCATAATGTTCTATTAGTGTTGCCAGCTGCACATCAAGGGCCGGTGGAGCGATTTTTTCGCCTGTCCTTAAAAATTCTATCGCCTGGCTAATAAACCAGGGCTTACCGTATGTTCCGCGGCCGATCATGACACCGTCAGCATTGCTGTCAGCAAGCGCTTGCTCTATATCGTCAAAATCATTGATGTCACCATTGACTATTACAGGCAGCGAAACCGCTTCCTTGACCAAACCCACCTTCTTCCAGTCGGCATGGCCCTTATAGAACTGGCAGCGAGTGCGTCCATGAACTGCAATCAATTTGATGCCAGCTTGTTCTGCAATTTTGGCGAGTTCCGGTGCATTTAAGCTATTGTCGTCCCAGCCTAAACGCATTTTGAGTGTTACCGGCAACGAGACAGCATTTACGGTTGCGTGAATTAACTCTCCTGCATGGTCCAGATTACGCATCAGGCTTGAGCCAGCGTGCCCATTGACCACTTTTTTGACTGGGCAACCCATATTTATGTCGATGATGGCAGCGCCCCGATCTTCATTCAACCGGGCGGCCTGCGCCATTTTTGATCCCTCGCATCCTGCCAGTTGAACCGACATGGGAAATTCGTCTGCGCAGTTGGTGGCCATTTTTTGACTGCGCTCGGTTGCGCGAATCATTGCCTCCGACGCAATCATTTCTGACACGACAAGGCCTGCACCAAACCGTTTCACCAGCCGCCGAAACGGCATATCTGTTACCCCGGACATGGGGGCGAGAATAACGGGGTCTATGATTTCGACCGGACCGATGTTAATAGCCATAAGGGAACCTAAAAAATACTGCCTAATAATTAGGCACTGCTTATGCCAGAAGTAATTTTAAAAATCTATAGTGAGATTCCAAGTGCCTGAACAGATGTCAACCAACGGACAAACTGCCGTTATTATCTTGGCTGCAGGCCGCGGCAGCCGCGCTGGTTCGGGTGCACCCAAGCAATACCGGAACCTGTTGGACAAGCCAGTAATTGCTCGTACATTAGAGGTGTTTCTATCAGCTTTTGAAGATTTCGAGCCCGCGGCGGTGATTGTTCCGGTTATTCACGCTGATGACCACGAGTTGTTCCAACAGTGCGTTGTGGGTATCGACGGGCTGGCAGAGCCGGTTATTGGCGGTGCCACACGCCAGCAAAGCGTTAGAAACGCCCTGGAACAATTGGCAGAAAACCCACCTGACTATGTTCAAATTCATGATGCGGCTCGTCCTTTTGTGACTAAGGGTTTGATTAGAAGCCTGTTTTCAATTGTCGACAATGGAACATCGGCTGCTGTGCCGACCCGCGCCGTTGTCGACACTTTAGTGCGCAAGTCCGGGCCGTCTCAGCTTGAGGCGGTAGCCAGAGATAATCTGTACACCGTGCAAACACCGCAGGTTTTCAAGTTTGATGAAATTTTGGCGGCCCACCGCGCTGCGAAACATGATAATTATACCGACGATGCATCTGTGTTTACTGCCGGTGGTGGTGAAGTAACTTTTGTCGAGGGGCTCGAGCAAAATTTTAAGATTACAACAGCGGAAGATTTCCAGAAAGCGAAGCGGATGATTGCAGGTGATTGTACAGATGTCAGAGTGGGCTCAGGATACGACGTTCATCGTTTTGAAGGCGGCAATTCCGTTCGGCTCTGTGGGATAGAAATACCTCATGACAAAAAGCTGAAAGGCCATTCGGACGCCGATGTGGCTTTGCACGCGCTGACAGACGCAATTTTATCGGCAATTGCTGACGGCGATATTGGCACACACTTCCCGCCGTCCGATGAACAGTGGCGCGGCGCGGTAAGCGAAAAGTTTTTGTCGTTTGCTTGTGGTCGTGTTCGGGACTTGTCGGGAATGATAAGTCACTTGGCCGTCACCATTATTTGCGAAATGCCAAAAATAAGCCCCCACGCTGCAGCCATGCGCGAGCGGGTCGCGGATATCGTTGGCATTGATGTCAGTAGAGTGAGCGTTCAGGCCACGACAACTGAAAAACTTGGTTTTGCCGGGCGCGGTGAAGGCATAGCCGCACAGGCCACGGCAACAATTAAACTTCCCGAAAGAAGCATATTTTGATGAAGCAATCGTTGGAAACCTGGCAAGGCCGATGGCGTTCTCCCGCGTTCTGGCTGGCTGTTGGGCTTGGCTCAGGGTTAATGAAACCGGCACCAGGCACTTGGGGCTCGCTGTTGGCGCTCATTCTTGGTTATCTGATGATAACCCAAGGCGTCTCGATAGAAATTTTCACCGCAGCAATTGTTGGTGTTTCAGTGTTAGGGACCTTAACAATCAACCGCGTAGAAAAACTGTCAGGTGTTCACGACGCGCCGGAAATTGTTGTCGATGAAGTTGCGGGAATGTGGATTGCCATGCTGCCGCTTTGGCATCTGGGTACAGATTATATTTTGGTTATTCTTGCTTTTGTACTGTTTCGAATTTTTGATATTTTAAAACCTTGGCCGATTGGTTGGCTGGACAAGCAGGTATCGGGTGGCTTCGGTGTGATGGTAGATGATATAGTCGCTGGTATTTTTGCAGTCCTTGGGATA
>JAJFIU010000034.1 GCA_021774695.1 Alphaproteobacteria bacterium
GCATCATAAATCGCGCTGTCACCGTGCGGGTGATATTTACCCATCACATCTCCGACGATGCGGGCAGACTTACGGAACGGCTTGTTCCACTCATAACCATTTTCATGCATGGAATAGAGAATACGACGGTGAACCGGCTTGAGGCCGTCCCGCACATCAGGCAGTGCTCGCGACACGATAACGCTCATGGCGTAATCGAGGTACGATGCCTTCATCTCGTCTTCAATTTTTATTGGCTGAATATCACGCTCTTGTGGCGGAATAGGTGTATTGTCGCTCACCGGGTGCGGCCCCTCTTGTGTGCGGGTTGTCCCCGCGTACGCTTAAACAAACATATAGTCCCTCAACATGTGGTAACCCCCGACATGTTGTGGCTATGCATAGAAGTTTCTAGCAATTACAGCGGCCTTACGCAAGCCGAATGAACAGCTTTTTGAGAGGTTTTACGCACCTATTTCCATCTGCATTCACTTTAAGCTGGACGGGGGCAAATTCAGTCGTTAAAAACCGCTCCAGATTCAATCTATCTTCTTATCCGGGCAGGTGGCAGAGCGGTTGAATGCACCAGTCTTGAAAACTGGCGAGGGTGCAAGCCCTTCGTGGGTTCGAATCCCACCCTGCCCGCCACTACACCACAGACACAACTTTGGCGGTGTTTAGCTGGAAACTGCGTTAATGCAGATACAAAACACGCCCATCAATCGCGCCAGGCAAAGCCACGCCAGAAATAGCTGCGAGTGTTGGTGCAATATCCCTTGTGTAAGCAATCGTCTCAGGGGTGCCCTGCGCAACACTATTGCCGTAAAACAGAATAGGCACTTCCCTGTCATACATATGAGCCCCGCCGTGTGTCGATCTGGCTGACCAGATATTGGCTTGATATGTCAAATCCACCACCACACCAAACACTGAAGGATGGAATCGGGATGGCCGCTGACCATATATGTTTGCCTGGGTCCACAGTGGATATGTCCTGACACGATCAACCCTGAAGGCATTCTGGTAGGCAAGGATTGTTGGGTCTTCTGAGAACGGTTCCTGCAAATCACGGGTCGTCATCGCTTTATAGACAAATGGCTCTCGCTCCAACTGTCTGGCGATCAGACCCGGCAGGTCACCGCGCGGGCCTTGGTAATTGCGGATTAAATTTTCCACGGCAGAAAGGCTGTTTTCTATATCAGTCGAGGTTACCCGCACGGACTGGCGGCCGTTGACCTGTTCATACTCCGTGATGTTGGGTGCGCCGTGATCCGCCGACAAGGCGATTACATAGTTGCCCTCCCCCACTTCAGTATCAAGAAATGTCATGAAGTCGCCCAACAAAAGGTCAAGCCTGTGAACCACATCCAGCTGTTCGCGGCTTTTAGGGCCATAGTCATGCCCAACACGGTCAGTCAACTTAATTGCCAGACTTAGAAAGTCAGCAGATTGCCTTTGTCCCAGTTTAAGCTGCGAGACGCTTTCTCTCGCCATGTCGAACAAGGCGTCATTTTGATAAGGGCTAAAGCGACCAAGCCACCAGTTTTTTAAGGCGTCGCCCGTTAGATCAGACTCTTCATCTGCGCGATGCGGAAACGCCGTATGAATACCGTCATATTCATATGGAACATCGTCTTTTCGAGCCAATTTATGAAACTCAGCCGGGACAGTGTCCTCCCACACAAGCATATCAAGATAATTTCCAGCCATTTCCTGATTAAACGCTTCCAACCAGTCAGGATATTCATCCCGGTAGTAAGTTGACGTTTCAAACCTACCGTTACCGCCCAACCAGTAAACATGATTTTCAGAAGCGGTCGGCAATGGTCTGCCACCATACATAACGGCAAGCGGCGTCACACTCAGGGCCACGGCTTTGGCGTTTGGGTCTGCGGCGCGAAACCAATCCGCAATCGTTGAGACGTCTATATTATACCCGGAATAGCCAATAGAGCCCTCGCTCCCCAAGATAGGGTTATCAAAATCAACATGGGGCACTGTCGCCTTGATTTGCTCGTCTTCGCCTGAGGGTGTGCCTGCAATCCAGGAATTGGATGTAATACCATGACGCTTTGGATTTGAGCCTGTTGAGAGGGTCGTGTGCCCGGGCAACGATTCAGCGGGCGCATGATCAACAATCCCCTTCTTATACCACAGACCCTGATCGATCATCCGGCGGAAACCGCCAGTAAACATCTGGTCATACTCCGTCAAATAACTGGCCCGAAACTGATCAACGCCAATCAAAATAGTCAACTTAGGTTTGGCAGCCTCTTTCGCGCTAGCTACGCCACTACCCAAGTTGACCAAACTGATCGCACAAAGAGAAAAGATAAACACCATGAGGTGCATGTATGATGCTTTGATTGTCGGTAAGCGCATATTTTGTTCCTGTCGCGGTTTAAAATTCAACACGCCTTATGTTCGGCGTTTCGGCTTTGTTGCAATTGGTGCCAGCACCCATGCAAGTGAATAGAGATTTTCGGAGTTATCGTGTCTTTGATGGCTAAAAACGCCGACAAGCTCTGCCAACAGGCTGTTTACTTTCCTAACCTCTCCGCTTGTGAGCCGGCCTTTTATTCTGGTCGCGGAAAGGTTTCTGTCTTCGCCTTCAACAATCGCGGCTTCTGAATTCAAACCTGCGCTGAAGTCCTTCACGGCAATTTTCATCATCGAACCGACGATTTTATTCATTGCCGCAATTTTTTCTGGGTCGGACTGGTCATAACCGGCCTCCATCAGCGACCCGCTTTGCAGCGTGTTATATAGTTTCTCTATCTGTCCGGCCTTCTTGGCGGTCCCAACTTCAACGACCAGTTGCTCCTTCAGTAAGGCCTTGATGTGATAATAAAGCCCGTCCGCAGGTCGGCCCAGTTCTTCAGCAATATCACTGACCGAACATTGTCCTCGTGCTTGGATAACATCAATGATCTCTTGTTTGATCGGGCTACTGATCGCCTGCAATTGGCTTAGGGATTCAAGTATATAGCGCTCGGAATCGGTCATTGTAGGATTCACTTTGTGTTACTGTTGAATTTTTATACCATTTTTCAACGTTAACACAAGAACAGTTCGATAACGGACTTCCGGCGGTCTGCCCATTTCAGAAATCTTGGCGGTGTCCCTCCAGCTCCATTAAATATTATCTTCGGTGATTGACTGCGCCAGTCTTCAAACTGGCAAAGGTGCAAACCCTTCGTGGGCTCGAATCCCGCCCTGACCGCCACTTCCTTTTTGTAATTGCATTTTTTAAATACTACCAACCACTACAGTGTGCGCATCCGGCACAAGACGCCAGTCGCATGACGCATCGATTCACGAGATTCTCCAAAATCACAGGGCAAGTTCTGTGCCGCCGTCAGATATCCATTTTAGAGTGTTAAATTTTATAACCCACTCAAATATATATATATTTTATCTAAAATTTTATACAATATTTTGCCAAAAACGATGCTTGTGGTAAGCTTTGATGGAAGCTGGCACGAGATAGGCAAACAGTTCTCACCCAAATTAAAACATTATAACTCAGGCAACATGGAGAATTTATAACCAAGCAACCAAACTGGATCCAAAAATGATTTCCGATATAAAATATGAGAGATGCGAAGCCCTGATCGCACACCCAAATAGGCAACTGACCGAATTTATGCGCCAATTCCTTCGAGACAAAGGTTTTGGTTCAATTGTACTGGCCACCGGCAGCCGTGATGCCGTTAAACTCCTAAAAAGAAACAAGACACGCCTCTTGATTGTGGACTATGACCTGCCTGATTTTGGCGGCGCCGACTTTGGCGGGGCTGATTTTATTAAATTTATCCGTATATGTGACGGTCCGCTGTCAGAAGCCGCTGTCTGCATCGTAATATCAAAACCCAACCGGCAAAAAGTTTTGGCCGCCAGAGATGCAGGCGCAAACGAGGTGTTTGCCTTGCCACTAACTTTAAATGTTGCAGAACAAAAAATAACCCGAGCGCTTGAAGACCCCGCGCCTTTTATCCGCGTTCCCACATATACAGGGCCATGCCGCAGGCGTGTTAGCCTGGAAGCCTGGGGCGGAGACGACCGTCGCGGGGCAGCCCCAAATACCGAACCTCAAAAAGTACTCGGAATATCAGATATCCTTGCCGCATCTAACCGGCGCTGACAGGTGCAGCCTGACAATACCCGACATCGAGACATTGCTGACCACCGGATCATTCCACAGGCTTTAACGGCTCTGGCTCACTGGATACCATCTACGACCAAAATATGAAATTGCTCGTGGAAGCGACAGCACAACATATGGTGGAATTGGCGATGTCAGGTGTGGTTACGTCGGCGGAAGAGGCACGTTCAACGCTTCAAGCGACTTGTGACTGTATCGGTAGTGCGGCTATCATCAAGCAAATTATGTTAGCCGAAGCGACGCTGCGGCAAGTCCAATAAATTCTATTCTCGGAACTTAACAGCTATTCTGGAGCACGAAACATGATGGGCGAACAGGATTTACAAACATTGCTTCGGTCGATGCAACCGATTCTTCAACCGGGAATTTATGTGTTTGCCAAAGTCGACAGTACCTTTGACAGTGATCCGTTATCATCACGGATGGTTTTCCTGGAATCCGAAGGTAAAACACTCATTTTACCACAGGAAACCGCTGTGGCTCATGGCATCAACTATGAATTCCCTTGCAGCATGATCACCCTGAATATTCATTCATCGCTGGAAGCAGTTGGGCTTATCGCTGCAATTGCCACAAAGCTTGCCAGCATCGGAATGGGTGTTAATCCGGTGGCGGCATTTCATCATGACCATTTGTTTGTGCCTGAAAACCGGACTCAGGACGCAATGGAAGCGCTAGAAGAGCTGTCCCGCGCTTAGGCTACATCCAACAGTGTTTTAGCTTCTGCCAACCAGCGCGATATATTTGGTCGATCCGACATCGAAAACCCAGGTTGTTCCGCAAATTGTGTGTAGGCATAAAGCGCGATGTCGGCGAGCGTTATGCCATCGCCCACGAACCAGTCGTTCTCAGACAAGCGCCGCTCCATAACATCAAGTGCGGCATTACCTTTCTCCACCAACACTGCATCAAGATCAGCAACAGCCTGCCCCAAATAAACCACACGGTATCGCGCGACAGCAATCGCTGTTTCGTGGCTATATTGCTCCCAAAACAACCATTGATCCATTTTCGCCTGATCAAAAAAATCTTCTGGAATCAGGTTCGACCCGGCTGCCAGATAGCGCATAATAGCATTTGACTGCGATAGAACGCGACCGTCAGCAAGTTCAATGAACGGTACCTGCCCCACGGGGTTCAGCGCCAGCATCTCCGGTGTACGTGAACCGCCACCCACCACGTCAACTGGAACCCATTCATAATCAATAGCCAGAAAGTCCACCACATATTTGACCTTCAGGCAATTACCAGAAATCAAATCGCCATATATTTTCATGTTGGCCCCTTTAATTGCCAGCCAGCGACATCACTGACCGCCAACTCCAGCAACAAGTTTACCAATGAACCGGTATCGATGCGCGCGATTTTATCTTGTGCGCAATGTCGATTTGGCTTAACTGCCTATTTTTTAATCGTGCGCTATAATTTAGGCATTTTTATCAAGAAACTGTCATCAGTAACAACATAACTAATTGTTTAAACTGGATAAAAAATTTTGGCATAGATGCTGCTAATGATTGGCGCATAGACGCAAAAAATAAGCAGCAGACCATTTAATCCACGCTTAAATCAGGGAGCGGTTATGAAATATATCATTGCAATCATTAAACCCCACCGCCTTGACCCCGTCAGAGATGCCCTCGCCGAAATCGGCGTAACAGGTATGACGGTTTCAGAGGTCCAGGGATACGGCCGCCAACGCGGTCAAAAAGAGATTTACCGAGGGGCAGAATATGAAGTGCATTTCCTACCCAAGGTCAAACTGGAAATAGCCACTGATGACGGTCTTGTTGACCAAGCGGTTGAGGCGCTGCAAAGCACCGTACAAACCGGACAAATCGTTGATGGCAAGATATTCGTTCTCGACCTCAATCAAGTCATTCGCATCCGCACCGGCGAAACAGACGCTAGCGCTCTTTAACTATATTACAAAAGGTTAACACCCAATGTTAAACAAATTTTTCATAAAAAAGGTTGGATTTGCCGGCCTCGCTGCCCTGCTAGTCACCGGGCCTGCCGCAGCTGCACCTGATGCAGACACAGCGGTAATTTTCAATACGTTGCTATTTCTTATCGGCGGCTTTCTGGTTATGTGGATGGCGGCGGGTTTTGCCATGCTTGAGGCTGGCCTCGTCCGGTCAAAAAATGTCGCGGACATCTGCCTGAAAAACATATCGCTTTATGCAGTCGCATGCTTGATGTGGATGCTACTCGGTTACAATCTCATGTATATGGATGTTGGTAGCTATTTTGGCACGTTCTCGGGGCCATGGACACCGGATGATACCGGAGTCATGGATACTGGCTATGCGGCAGGCTCCGACTTTTTCTTCCAGATGGTCTTTGTTGCCACAACCGCTTCAATCGTTTCAGGCACTGTTGCTGAACGAGTTAAGTTGGTGCCTTTCCTGATATTCACTGCTGTATTGGCAGGGGTCATTTACCCTATCCAAGGTTCATGGGAATGGGGCGCAGGCTGGCTTGATCAAATGGGTTTCTCCGATTTTGCCGGCTCAACCCTGGTTCACTCAACTGGCGGATGGGCGGCGCTGGTTGGCGCCATCATCCTGGGGCCACGTGCCGGACGCTATATCGGCGACAAAATCAGGCCGATGCCGGGTTCAAGCATGCCACTAGCTACACTTGGCACATTCGTCTTGTGGTTTGGCTGGTTCGGTTTTAACGGTGCCTCGCAGTTAGCACTTGGCTCTGTCAGCGATGCGGCGTCCGTATCCAACATTTTTGTCAACACCAACATGGCTGCCGCTGGCGGCGCGATTGCAGCTTTCATCGCTACCCGGTTGATTTACGGCAAAGTTGACCTTTCCATGGTTCTCAACGGCGCACTAGCTGGTTTGGTATCGATTACCGCTGAACCCCTCACCCCGCTTCCGCTTTCAGCAACCCTTATCGGCGCTGTAGGCGGTGTTCTTGTCGTGTTTGCAGTTCCGTTCTTTGACAAGCTGAAAATCGATGACGTTGTCGGCGCGATCTCTGTTCACCTTGTATGCGGTATCTGGGGCACGCTTGCGGTTCCTATCACTAACACCGACGAATCAATCTCGTTCCTTACCCAGCTGACCGGGGTTGTCTCCATCGGCGCATTCGTGTGCATATCCAGCGCGGTCGTTTGGTATGCCCTGAAGTTCACAATAGGCATCCGGCTATCTGAAGATGACGAAGCGCGCGGGGCTGATATCGCCGAGCTTGGTATGGAGGCTTATCCTGAGTTCGGAAAAGGGTCCCAGAAATTCTAATCGACAGAATCTATAAGTGAGCAGCCTTCGGGCTACTCTTCCCAAAACTTGCAGCCGCTTCGGTATACTCACGAGGCGGCTGTTTTTTTTGCGTCCATTATTGACAACTTTGTCATTTACGCAATAATGCCCTCCATTAATTATTTATCAGTAATGTCTTCGCGACATCGTTGGTGTACGGGAGAGCAAAATGGCAATTGACCCAATTTATTCCACGGCGCTGGAAAGTTCCGCATGGGAGATACCACAGGATTTTGACACGCTGTTTAACTGGAATTACGGCGACGACCGCGATGACCTGTTGAGCCTTTATAACAAGGGCAAAACCATGCAATGGGACACCGATAGCCGCATTGATTGGACGCAGGAGCTGGACCCCGACGATCCCCTCGGCATCCCAATGGAACTATTCCCATTGTACGGCGCTGAATTTTTCATGAAAATGTCCGCCAAAGAACAAGGCGAAGCCCGCCGTCACCAGGCAGCCTGGAGTAATTCTCAGTTTCTGCACGGCGAACAGGGCGCGCTGATTTGCTCGGCAAAAATCGTACAAAACGTGCCGGACATGGAGGCCAAATTCTATGCCTCCACCCAAGTTATGGACGAGGCACGTCACGTTGAAACCTATAAGAAGTTTGTCGAAAAAATCGGTGTCGCATACCCGATAACCGGCCCGCTGAAAACTTTACTAGACCAAGTGCTCCGCGACAGCCGGTGGGATATGACATACCTAGGTATGCAGGTTGTTATCGAGGGATTAGCGCTGGCCGCATTCGCCAATATTCGTGACTACGCCAAAGACCCACTGGCGTCGGCGGTTAATGCCTATGTTATGCAAGACGAGGCCCGGCACGTTGCTTTCGGAAGATTGGCGCTGCGAGCCTATTATCCTGAACTTACTCAGCAAGAGCGGAATGAGCGCGAAGAATTCCTCATCGAAGCCTGCTATTTGATGCGAGACCGTTTTTCCAGCGTCGAAATGTGGGAAAACCTAGGATATCCAGTGAAGGACTGCATAACCCATCTGGACAACAGCGAAGGCATGAAAATGTTCCGCACCAACTTGTTCAGCCGGATCGTACCGGTGGTTAAAGACATCGGCCTGTGGGGCGAGAATATTCAAGGTGCCTACAGGGACATGGGAGTTATTGGGTTTGCCGACGTTGATATAGACGCGATGCAGGAACACGATAATGAAGTGGCCGAGGAGCACGACGTCCGCCGCGCACATGTTGACGCAGCAATTAACGCCGGGCGCTCTGCAGCCGAGTAGCCTATCCCAAGAGAATAGCCTGACAGAATAATCCGGCAGAATAGATTGCTATTGGCCGCTCGCCCGTGACACACTGGCGGTATGGCACAAGCGCGTTGGGAAAAAATGTTACAAGACCTCAGGCATGAGCTTGAAAGCCTGAACCTGGCGGCGTCTGGTTCCCGTCAAACGGTTGAACTAGACCAATCGCGGGTTGGCAGATTATCGCGCATAGATGCCCTTCAGGGTCAGGCAATGAACAACGCCATCGCCGCACGACGGCATAATAAATTATTGGCAATCGAAGCTGCACTTGAGCGACTGGAAGAAAAAGAGTTTGGCTACTGCGTTAAATGCGGTGATGAAATTACGCTGAAGCGACTTGAACTAGACCCCACTGTTGCCTTGTGTCTTGGCTGCTCGAAATAAATGGGCTGTTCACAATAACAACTGACAGGCCTATGCCTCGCGCTTGTCCTTGGCACCATAGACTGCGTCCCAAACATCGAACTCATGATTGATGCTATAGTCGATTAGAAAACGATACAGAGTTTCAACATAGTCAGCGTCGCCGCCCTGCTTCAAGGTTTCAGTCTTAACTTTTGAAACCACATCTTCAACGCGCCAGTTATCGCGTACAGTATTGCGGTCGGTTTTTATGTGACCAGCCTGCGCGATCAACTGAATGCGCTCCAAAAGAAGCGGCACTATCAAACGGTCGACCCGATCGATTTCAGCACGTAGTTCATTCATGTCAGTGCAGTTTTTCAAAAATCAATTCCGTATCATAGCGAAAGGATGCAGTTACTGTGGTCTGCTTAGACTGAGCATGCCCCCTATTCAAGAGTCATTTCGTCGCATCACCCGATAATCTTTTGAGTATGTTGGTTGGCACATGATCAAAAAATAAGGCAGCAGCCTGCTCCTGCTTGGAAAATCTAGGTAAAAAACGATAAAAGGATTCTAAGCGTTGGACTTCGTTGACTGACATTATGTCCCGCGCTAATCGAAGAGCTGCCTGCCGTTGGCCCGACAGCGCGTAAACCAAGGCCAAGCTTTTTTGAGCCGCCTCTGTGGCTGATCGCTGATCCATAGCGAGCCGCAAAAGTCCCACCGATGCGGGATAGTCACCGTTGAGTGCGAAAGAAAGTGCTGCGGCTTGCAATACCGCAGCGTCGTCTGGTGACAAATTCAACGCTTCGTTCAATCGTTCTTGCCCGCTTATGCTGTCACCAATGACATGAGATAATTGCCCGATCAGCATCAATTCCCTGCCTGTCGGGTCTGGTAGCGCTTCAAGCACTTTGAGCGCCGCACCGTAACGGGTAGCTGCTGCGTGAACTTGGGCTAGTGTGGATGTCGCCAAACGATTATCCGGCGCATTAGCCAACAACAGGCTCAATACTGCTGCAGCTTCATCGTTTAGGCCCAATTTGCTGCTGGCTCGTGCATAGGCTATTTTTGCTTCTGGCAAGTCCGGGGCAGCGGCCATGGCTTGAGCGTATAATTTTCGGGCACCCGTGTAGTCCCGTGCTCGCTCGAAACCTTCGCCGATCCGCACAAGCCCTAGCGGGTTTTCCTGGGCAAGAGTGTTGCGCGCGTAGGCGGTAACCGGTCCAATATCATTGGTCGCGCGCTTATCCCCTGGCGCAGCGCAGCCAGTCAAGATCAGTGAAATAGCCACGATTTTGATTCGGATCGATAAAATTTTAGATAATTTAGTCATAAAAATTCGCCAATTAAACGGCATTTACTAGGCAATAATTGCCGGAACACCCTGTAAAACAAGGGAAAACACCGTATTCAATAGAAACTTAACCTGTTCCGGGGTATATTAGCAATCGATGAGAGAGATCGTGCGTCATGGGTGAACGCATGGCGTTGGAGAATAAAAATGGATATTCAAAGTACAACAGCTACCAGTGCTGAATCAGCAGGTGCTTCGGGCCGTTCCGGTTCGTTAGAATCTGCAGCACAGGAACGCAAGTCAGCAGAAGATAGTAGTGTTGAGCGCAAAGAAGCTGAGCCTTCAGCAACCGGCTCAGGTGTCGGGGAACGTGTAGACGTTCACGCCTAACACTGTAGTTACTATTAAAATGCCTGCCGAAACGCTTTACCAAGCAGATCGGCGGGCTTTTTTATGGGCGCCAGCTATTTCAACTTCAACGCCCTGACACAGTCATGGTCATCAACCTAACCAATCGACGCAGCATTGAAGGCTCGCGAGCTTTGAACGGGTTGTTGTCTGCCTGCGTCAAAGCCTTGATATGCAGCTCCAATTGAGCATTTAACAATAGCAAGTGCCGGCAATCAACCGGAAGTCGGACGGCCGATGCTTCCGCTCGTGCCAAGTGCGCAGCGGAATAGCCGATCATGCCGTCGATTGCTCCCTTGGCCAGAGCATACATTTTATCTGCATCGGTGGTTGCGAGCGAAGCCAGTCCTTTATCCCCCGGCACATAATTTCGATTGCTGGCCCAGTGAAACGGGATAGCGCGCACCAAACCCAGCATCGTCCAGGCACTGCCACTACGGCGCACGATATCTATCATGTCTGGATCAGGCTCTTCTGTCTTGCACAACCGCATAGCTGCCTCGCTTAAAGCCCCGCCTACCGAATCTGCATATCCTTCAAGTGCTGCCTGATCTGCTGGGCCTTCATCGTAAAGGTCCTGCCCTCTGGCATCGATAAGATCTTCAAGAAGTCTGAAAACCGCGTCTGATGGCTGGGCAACTGCAAGTGCCGCAACAACCGGGTGCTCCCGCACGGTGCCTTCACGCAGTTCCCCGATTACGTCGCGCCACCATTGCAGCCTGATTTCACCGAGCGCTGGCTCAGACACGCTTTCGCGGGTTTTAGCCACTTCCTGATTGAAAGCATACAACGCCCACAATCTTGCCTGTTGCTCGCGCGGCGCGAACAAAACTGTCTCATAGCGCGCGCGGTCATCCTGCTGCACCATATCGCGGCAAAAAATTATATTTTTATGGGCATCAATCATTAGTGCCAAACGAACCCCGCAGGTTAAACCGGTGATGCCCTGTATGATATATTTGGCCCCGCAACACCACAGATTATTGGACAATGATATCAAACCAACGCTGGTGAACTGAAGCCTAGAATATCCGGTTTTGCTTGTGATATGGGAATAACGCCAGTAATGTCTCGCCTCAGGAACATTTAGATTATTTAGGGGAGTTTAATATGGGTAAAATTCTAGAATCAATTCAAAATACGGTCATCGCTGGCGTTGTGCTTATGCTGGTTTTGCTGGCACTGGTAGGCGATGCCACGGGCTCCTACAATATAGACTTTCTTGTCCGCTACTTGCATGTGTTAGCCGGCGTGATGTGGATTGGCCTATTGTGGTATTTTAACTTTATTCAAATACCAACCATGCCGTCTATTCCAGATGAGCTGAAGCCTGCGATTGGCAAACATATTGCCCCGAAGGCACTTTGGTGGTTCCGTTGGGGTGCAATGTTTACCCTCATTACCGGGCTGGCTGTTGCTTACATGAGCAATTACCTGGTCGATGCCCTGACAATTCGTGAGGGCACACGCCTTATTGGTATTGGCATGTGGATGGCTATTATCATGTGGGCCAATGTTTGGTTCGTAATATGGCCTAACCAGAAAATCGCACTGGGCATGGTAGAAGCAGATGCAGAGGCCAAGCCTGCTGCGGCTCGCAAAGCAATGCTGTTCAGTCGTACAAACACGCTTTTGTCTATTCCAATGCTTTATTGCATGGTTGGCGCTGAAATGGGCATGTAAGCTTGCCTCAAAACCGAGTTTTAAAAGGGCTGGTTTTCCAGCCCTTTTTTATTACCTGAAGACAATTTTTTATTAAAACCAGCGCTGTTATTTCAGCGGAAACGGATAAACAATCTCAGCGGTTTCACCGCGGCTATCCTTGTCGTGCTGAACCGCCAAAAGCCTGTAATGTTCAGCCATACTGCGGTTTTTCTCAAGTTCGCTGTCTTTGACGAATCGAACGAACTTGGCTGGGCTCCCCGCCCATAGTTCGCCGCGCTTGATTCGCTTACCCGGCGTTAACATTGCGCCTGCCGCCAGCATACCATCAGATTCGATTGCTGCGTTATCCATCACAATGCCGCACATGCCGACAAAGCTATTGCTTTCCAGCCGGCATCCATGAAGCATCGCCTTGTGAGCTACAAGAACGTCATCGCAGATGGTGGTGGGATAGGTGCGCGTACTGACATGGATCATCGTACCGTCCTGGATATTTGTCCGGTCGCCAATAACGATATGGTTGACATCGCCGCGCAGCACACAGTTGTGCCAGATGCTAACCCCCTCGCCCAGCGTCACCGAGCCAACCAGCTGCGCACCGTGAAATATAAACGCACTATCAGGAACCGTTGGCCAGATTTGCTGAAACGGTGTCAGGGTGCCACCGTGTTTGGTGGTTTTGGACAGCGGAAAACCGGTCATATATAGCCTTTAATTGTTAAGGAAAAAGAGGCGCCTGCATCAAGCCCGTGGTTTCCTCAAGCCCTAGCATCACATTCATGTTTTGAACTGCCTGCCCCGACGACCCTTTGACCAGATTGTCGATCGCCGCAACAACAATGGCGCGGCCTGCCTGTCGGTCTTTAAATACATTAAGAACACAGTGATTTGAGCCGCGCACCATACGGGTCGCGGGTGCGGTATCGCCGGGCAAGACCGAAACAAATGGTTCGTTTGCATAGGCCTTTTCAAGCACTGCTTTCAGCGAAGCTGCATCCTGACCTTCGGCCAGTTTTACGTAAATGGTTTCCAGTTCACCGCGGTTCATCGGCACCAAGTGCGGAGTGAAGCTGATAGTGACATTGTGGCCTGCAACTAACGACAGCTCCTGCTCAATTTCGGGCATGTGCCGGTGTGATCCCAGTCCGTATGGGTGCATGGCTTCCGACACCTCAACAAACAGGTTTGCTTCCTTGAGCGAGCGACCTGCCCCGGAAACACCGGATTTCGCGTCAATAATGATGTCATCCCCCAAAATCGTGCCAGCCTTTAGTAAAGGCAACAAAGCAAGAAGGGCGGCGGTTGGATAACAGCCGGGACAGGCAACCAAATGTGCACCCCTCACGGCCTCTCGATTCCATTCGGTCAGACCGTAGACGGCTCTATTCTGCAAATCGGCTGCAGTGTGGCTTCGTCCGTACCATTCAGCGTATGTCTCCACATCTCGCAATCTAAAGTCGGCGGAAAGGTCGATCACCCTGACATCGCCCGGCACACTCGCGGCAAGATCTGCGGGTGTTTCCATGATCAATTCATCGAGCAAGCTATGATTAGTAGCGTGCATCAATCCTTTGATCACCTGTTGGCTGGTGGCATGCGGCAGCGCACAGAAGACGACATCCAGTTCAACAGCTGGCCATTCGACTTCTTCAATGCTGATCAAATTTGGCAGGTCGAGGCTATGCAGGTGGGGAAATACCGAGGCAATGGGCAGACCTGCTTTGCGTTCGGCGGTCATTAGAGCAATATCCACATTGGGATGCGCCACCAATAGGCGAACAAGGTCGGCACCGGTGTACCCACTTGCGCCCAATATACCTACTCTGAATTTTTCATCCTGAACCATCACCACATCCTGAACTAATACTGTTGCATGGAAATATCACGAAAAACGCGACTTACAATATCATAAGTCGCGTATTTATCATTGATATAAGCTAAACCCGTTTTATTGGAAGATAAATTCCTTAGGGTTTTGCGCCGTGTTGGCGGCAGAGTTAAATGTCCGGTGGTAGTTCCGCAATTGCTTCTTCCAGTTCAAGAAAGGTTGGCATCAGTGGGCCAGGAACGTTTCGTCGCCCAAGTTCCACCGATATTTGAGGCGCATTTCCGTGAAGGTGGGAGACCATAACCACTTTAATGATCTCCATAAAGCGGCCCTCTTCTTCCAAAATCTGAGAAAATCGCTGCGCAATCGGGGCAACCATCAAATAGGACAAGAAAATACCCAGGAATGTTCCAACCAGCGCGCCTCCAACCATGCCGCCAAGAACCTCAACCGGCTCAGCGATGGCGCCCATGGTTTTTACGATCCCGAGAACCGCAGCAACAATACCTACGGCAGGCAGGCCATCTGCCATCGTTTGCAGTGCGTGTTGTGGGTCATGCTCTTCTTTGTGATGCCGTTCCAGGTCCGCATTCATCGCGTCTTCCATCTGGTTTGGGTCATCAAAATTCATGGTTAACATCCGGATATAATCACAGATAAACTCGACCACATGGTGGTCTTCAACCACACGAGGGAATTGCTGGAATATTTTAGATTCTTCCGGATTTTCAATGTGCGCTTCAATCGCGACCACACCCTTGGACCGGATGGTTTTTATCAGTAGGAACATCAGGCACAGTAAGTCCCGATGATCCTCGGATTTCCATTTTGGTCCTTTTAAGACCTTGCCAATGCCTTTAAGCGCGCCGCCCATGATACCGCTAGAATTACCGGCAATGAACCCGCCCAACGACCCGCCAAAAATGATCATCAATTCATACGGCAATGCTTTAAGGATAATACCAAAACTGCCGCCAGCAAGCGCAAAGCCACCAAACACCATCACTAGAACGACAATCAATCCAATGATCAAAAACATTGTTAAAGCTAACCCGTGTTAATTAAGAAACAAACTGTTCAAACTGGAGTGAGTTTCGGCGATTAGGCTTAACAAGCTATTAATAATAATGAGAAAAATATGAGGCAGGGGCACACAGCATAAAATAACACTTAATGGAGTTTCTTTTTACTCATCGATATCACTGTATTTTACCGTGCAGCCGTAGGGTTTTGTTGCAGGACGGCGAACAGGCGTGCCAGCTACCATGTCAGCCCAGGCGGCCAAGACCAAATTTGTTGCATCTTTTAAGCTACGCCTCGATGCGGACGGAATGTCGTCAATGGCGCCCTGATATAAGAGCGTGCCACTTTCATCCACGATAAACATGTGCGGCGTTGTTTTGGCCCCGTACAGTTTTCCGATGATACCTCCGGGGTCCAGCACAACATGATCAGCATAAGAGCCGCGCGCTGTTGTAAGTTGCTGTGCTTCGGTAGCGGACACATAGCCCTGCTTTCCCGGTGCAGATGATATGATCGATATCCACACTGCCCCGCCTTCGGTCAGTGCACGCTGAGTT
The DNA here is from genome assembly GCA_021774695.1 of Alphaproteobacteria bacterium. GTDB lineage: Bacteria > Pseudomonadota > Alphaproteobacteria > Sphingomonadales > Kordiimonadaceae > Kordiimonas. Next base: position 15,822 of record JAJFIU010000034.1, read on the forward strand.
TTTTGCATGTTACCGCTGCTATAATGCTTACGCACATAGGGGCACTGATGGTTGGTCCATTCCAGCACAACAGGCTTGCCGCGAAGCCCCGACAGGCTGATTTTCTCACCGATTATCGTGGTTGCGGTAAAATCAGGCGCATGACTGCCGCTAGAGGGTGCAGACTGTAAAGCCAAACTAAAGGCAACACTCGCTACCAATGCAGTTGCCAGCTTCAACCATGGACCCCTGTTGTTTATAAAACGTCGAATTATTTTATATCCCTGATGGCATCGGCAATTATTCCCGGCGTTAAGATTTCGGGCAGGATAATCGCTTCTGACTGGCCCTTGGGGAACAACAAATACAAAGGAACACCAGCGCGACCATAATCAGCCAACAGGTTGGCGATCTCGTCATTGCGGTTGGTCCAGTCCCCTTTGAGCAGCCTTATATTATTTTCAGCAAACAAGGCCTGCGTGTCATCGGTGAAAAGAGCAACTTGCTCATTCACTTTGCAGGTAATGCACCACTCTGCGGTGAAATAAGCAAAAACAGTTTCGCCCTCATCCAACAATTCAGCCAGTTTTGCCTCACTATAGGGTTGGATATCATTATTCTCCTGCACAGCTGTTCCAAGTGGCACACTGAACGGCTGATAGATAATGCTCGCAACCGCGCCCACCATAAACAACACCGCGACACCGCGAGAAATCCGCCCGCTGAATGATTGCCATATCCACACACCAAAAACAGCAGCGATAAGCGCAACCAAAATCACCAGCGTGGCAGTTGCACCCGCCTGCAGATTAAACACGTAAAGCAGCCACGCTGCAGTTAAATACATGGGAAAAGCCAAGGCTTCTTTCAGTTTTTCCATCCAGGGGCCCGGACGCGGCATCATTTTGGCCAGGGTCGGACTGTAGGACAGCGCAAGGAAAGGCAGTGCCAAACCAAAAGCCAGCATGCTGAAAATCAGGAACACAGTCGGTGCTGGCTGGGTAAGCGCGTACCCAATCGCTGGGGCCATAAGCGGCGCGGTACAAGGTGTTGCTACTAACGCTGCCAGCACGCCCTGAAAAAATGCACCTTTATTGCCATCCTTCGATGCGAGCCCCTGCCCGGCCCCTTCGACGCCAATGGTAATATTGAACATGCCGGACAAAGACAATGCTACCAGAAGCATCAGCAACACCAATGATCCAACAAATGCTGGTTCCTGCAGTTGGAAACCCCACCCGATTGCAGCACCACCCGACTTGATTGCAAGCAATACCGCGACAATGATCATGAAGCTGACCCATATCCCGGCAGTGTAGGCCCAACCTTCTTGTTTGCGCCCAGCTTCTGTTTTGCTTTTGGCGGCGATGAAAGAGAAGGCTTTCAGCGAAAGAACCGGGAACACGCAGGGCATTAAGTTTAACACCATACCGCCCAGAAGGGCAAAAACTATCGCCTGCCAAAGCGGCAAAGCGGCGTGGACCGAAGGCGTATTACCTGAACTGGCCGTCGCTGGGTCTTGGATTAGCATGGCATCAACTTCAACAGCACGATTAGTGCCGTCTTCGAAAGTCAGCACCAGCACCCCTTTTCCGTCGGTGGCCTCAATGCCGCCCTCGAGCCGTTCCATATCAACGAACAGACCTTCGCTGGTGATTGACCATTGTTGCTCGGCGGCATATTCCGCTACGCCTTCACCCTCGGGATAAAAGTAAGCCTCTGTAACGCCAGAGACTTCGGATTCCGACACATGTATTTTGAGACGCGATTGAGCGGGATAGATGTTCAAATCTGCGGACCAGATCGCCATTTCCGGCAATGCTGTACGCGCAGCTCGGAAAATCGACGTCGCCGATGGGTCTATCTGAAGCTGCGATACCGCAATTTCGGTGTTCCACTTGCCGTCTTGCGGCACGCATTCGATTTCGCAAACCAGCCATTCGACATCAAGTGTTATGGGTATGCTCGGACCTTTGTAATTTTCAGCAATGACCAGCGGCACGAGAAGAACCGAGGGTTCCTCGTAGCCGTAATTCATCAAAGGGCCGATCGGCATCCGGTGCGGAGTTGGATACAAGGCTTCGCCGGCTACAACACCGTCCGGCAGGGTCCAATAAAATAGCGGTGCAGCACCGCTATCGCCGTAGTTTTTCCAGTAAGAGTGCCACCCAGCACGGGGGTTCAGTTCTAGGCCCAACCAAACTGTCTCGCCGGCGGCAGCAGTCGCATATTCTGAATGGAGGGTTGCGCTGCTATGACTTGCTTCAACTCTGCCAAGGTCGGCCGCCACAGTATACGGCGCCGCCAACATGAACGAGATAGCGGCAAAAACCGTTATCGCTATTTGAGTGAACCATTTTCGGGCTATTGCCACGCCGTATCCCCAACTAAATGCATGTAATCTTGACCGGTTGCGTCCGCCGATCTTGCCGTTGTCCTATATGAAAGCCCGGCGCTTTGCATATCACATATATGTCAAAGGGCACCGTGGTGCCCTTTGACATCTCTCGAAATGAGGCTATAGCTCCAACAGGCTATTCTTTTGCAGCAGTTGGTTCAAACGCCCCCATGGGCCCCGGAAACACCACTGGGCTTTCCAACCCGTCATTGGCAACCGACGCAACACCGAAGAAATAATTGTCGATCACAATATTTTCCAGCGTCAATTCGCGCGCCTCTTTACCGACAGTGCGGCTCCATTGCCACTGAGCATCTGTAGTCAAGCGCCAGTAAACTTTAAAAGCCTTCAAATTGGCCATTTCCTTTTCGTCACCGCGTATCTGCCACTTGATAGTTGTAGAGGGGCGAACAGCGCCTTGCAGTGATACATCCGCCGGAAACGGCGGCGCGCCCGCCATCGATGCAAGTGTGACCACATTAAGGGCGGTCAGCTTGCGCGCATAATCAAAGTCCACGCCTTCGATAACATCACCGTATTCAATACCGTTTTCCGTGCGTAAATCCTGGTGTTGACGGTTGTAGTTTTCGTTGGTTTCCATGATACGCACGCCCGGCATACCTGCCTCATTGAACGGGCGGTGGTGACCGCCGCGACCAAAGCGGTCCAACCGGTAAATCATCATCACATCCAAATTTGGGATATATTCATCGGCCAACCGATCAACGAGGCGCGCAATATTGCGGCTAGGGCTGTCAACTTCACCCCCCATAAAGCGGCGCATTCTGCCTTCACGCTCGGTTTCTGTTTTGCGCGTGCCTTCAGAAAACACTCTGGCAGTTGTGTTATTGATCACACCGTTCACGCCGGAAATATTACCGATCATGTCGTTATTCAATACGCCCATAACACGCCAACCCATCTGTTTAGCGTGCCGGGTTAGTATCTCGCCGCCGTAAAGCCCCTGCTCCTCGCCGGACAAGCCAGCATAAACAATGGTGCCAGGGAACTTTGTTTTGCACAAAACACGCAGCGCTTCGATGGTGCCCGCCATGCCCGAGGCATTGTCGTTAGCACCGGGCGAATCGTCGGTAAAATTCAGTGGGTCGGAGATTCGGCTGTCGATATCACCTGACATCAGAACCACCCTCTTGGGATCAAGAATGCCGCGTTGAACCGCAATTACATTCACCACTTCGGTGGGTTCGGGGATGCGGGAACCGCTTACCACATCGGCAACCGTATACACATCCACTTCGGCAACGCAGGTTTCTGCAATACGGTTAAACTCGGCTTCAATCCAGCGCCGGGCTGCACCGATGCCCCGAATTTCCGATTTGGTGTCAGACAGCGTATGCCGGGTGCCAAAACCGGCCAGCTTGCGAATATCTGTTTCAATACGATCAGCTGAAACATCGGTAACAAACCCGTGTAACCGTTGCACCTCCGATGACGGTACTGTGTGATGATCAGCGAGCGCACCGCCTGCAAGCAGGCAGCTTGCGGCAATGGATAGTAATTGATTTTTTGCGTTCACGTTGGACCCTTCCCCATTTAACGACAATATCTCTTAACCCATGAATTCTTAACCTTGGGGTTTACTCTTGGTGTAAACATCGCGGTCAAGATCGCGCGCATCCACGCTAATGGATGCATAGTCTGCAAACATTGATGCCAGCCTGTCATGCACTGTTTGCGTCAGTTTCTTTTTGGTCTCAGTATCCCTGCCGTCAATTAAATAAATCGTGACATGAACGAAATGGTCGTGTCGCCCAGCAACATAGGCAGACAGATATTGTTTTACCCGAACCTTAATTGTGCTTTCTTCGAATATACCGGTGGACACCGCTGCCCAGTGCACCGCAGTCATTAGATCTTCATCTGAGACGTCACTGTTTTCAGTCGGCGTATATTCGATTACCAAATGCGGCATAAGAGGTGCTCCCTTCTTTATTCAGGGACTGTAATTGTTATTAGCTTAGAATACACTGGTGGACTGTGGGGCAAATGATTTTGATCCCCCAAAAGCAGTTGCAACGTGTGCTTACCAGGCGCCAAATTTATTGTTGTCTCGGTTTGCCCGCCGCCAAAATGAAGGTGGTTTTCATCGTTGATGATATTTTCGTCCATCGGCGGCAGCGGCGCACCAATAATTAAGTGGTGATGACCTGTGCCCGCTTTTTCAACGCCCGCCGGTGCAACTCCCATACCGGTCAGGCCAAACTTTATGGTTAGCGGGCTTTTCACCGTCATGCCATCAAGTGGATGAATAAAGTAGACGGCTGCACCCGGTTTGGAAGCTGTTTGCAACTCTTGTAAATCGTCGTGAGCACTTGCTATTGGTGCCGCAACAAATGCAGCGGTTAAGATGAAAGCGCAGGCTTTGATCAGTCTCATAATTATGTTGTCCAATTTATCTGGCTTAATCACCACCAGGTTCACTTAAATATCGCTTTTGCCAATATTCGCCCAAATGCGCAATTGGTCAACGCACTCTCGGTAAATTCTTCGTGGCCTAAAACGAATAAAATGGGTGATGGTCGGTGAATGTTTCACCCAGCCCTGGGAGAAGAAACGACCGAACAACCAGTAGCCTTTGCTCTTGCGTAACGCGCTGAGTTGATCAAAGGGGTCAAACTGGAAGTCCCGCGCATTGTAGGTAGTTTCCATCACCCCGCCCTCTTCGTCCGTGTAGCGGGTGGGCTGCATGTTTAACCGGCCCATCGCGGCGCTCCACACTGGTTCATCAGCGATTTGGAAGTTCATGTCACGGTGTTGAACAAAAAGAATATCCTGCGAATTCTCGCGTAGATCATTCACGGTGCTCAGAAAATTATCCAGTTCAGCACTTTTTTTGAAATATATAACGCCGCTGTTCATCATCACCATGTAAGGCAAATCGAGCGCCTT
>JAJFIU010000035.1 GCA_021774695.1 Alphaproteobacteria bacterium
CGCCGATGGCACCGATGGTGCCGAGCAAGCCCCAAAAGGTACCCAGAAGCCCGAGGAATATAAGAAGCTGGGTAAAATATCGGCTAATTTCGCGGCTTTCCTCAAGCCGCGAAACAATCCCGTCCAGCACCGAGCGCATGGAAATAGTTGAAAGGCGCATCCCGCCTTCCTCCTGCGCTGACATTAAAGCCGCCGCTGGTGCCATCAGTCGCGGCGTCACGGAAGTGGCTGAGCTTTCATGGCGTTTGAAAGCTTTGATCCATTCAATCTCTGGCTTCAGGTCCTGAACCCGCCGAAGGGCAAAGATAATGCCAACGAGCAGGGTAAAACCGATCACGCCGTTGAGCACCATGTTGGCTAAAAATGCGGTAAGCAGCGCCTCGCGCAACAACACAGCCAAAATGGCTACGGCCGCAAGAAACAGCAGCATCCGGTTCATAAATTTTTGTGGTTTCTGCATAAAACCGCCCTTCCCCGCCAGGCATTAAAGTCGACAAACGTCGACTAATATCAAATGCCTAGTTTAAGGGCGAAATTATGACACGCAACCAGAAGGTTACGTTAATTGTTTTTCAATTTCGTCGGGCCTCAAGAATTCACGTTGCGGCGAACTCGCTTAAGCATGCGGTCCAGCGGTGCATGCAGGCGGTCATTGGCAGCGATGATTGTACCGGCTTCCTGTACATTTTGCCTGCCTTTATAGTCGGTTACATACCCACCGGCTTCGCGAACAAGCAGCACGCCTGCGGCCACATCCCAAGCCTTAAGCCCGGATTCCCAGAAGCCATCGAAACGGCCGGATGCCACATAAGCCAGATCCAGGGTTGCAGCACCAAACCGGCGAATGCCCGCAACTTGCGGTGCAATCTCGGTCAATTCAGCCAAAAACAGCTCGTGGCCATCTTTGCCGAGGAAGGGAATGCCGGTCGCAAGCACGGAATTATCCAGCTTGCTGCGGCCTGAAACCCTCAGGCGGGTATCGTTCATAAAGGCGCCCGCGCCTTTTTCCGCCCAATAAAGTTCATCAGCGAAGGGGGCATAAATAACACCGGCAGTAATTTCGCCGCGTTCTTCAACCGCTACGGTGATGGAAAAATGCGGGATGCCGTGCAAGAAATTGGTGGTGCCATCCAACGGGTCGATAATGAAACGAATATCATCGCGCTTGCCAGCAACGGCACCGTGCTCTTCCATCAGAAAACCGAAATCCGGGCGCGCGGTGTGCAGTTCTTCGAAAAGAAGCTTCTCAACACGCTTGTCTGCAATAGAAACAAAATCAGCCGGGCCCTTACGGGACACCTGAAGCTGTTCTACTTCACCAAAATCGCGGCGCAGGCCTTTACTGGCTTTCATAACGGCGCTAACCATTACATTAATGAGGGGGGAACGACGGGCCATTGGCCTCTCCTTATTCGAATACTCGAAACAATTTATTGGGGTTGGTTAGCCTTCAGCTCGGCTGACATATTCACGTTCGGCGGTTGATACAACGATCTTGTCACCTTGATTTACGAAAGGCGGCACACCAACGCGCAAACCGTTATCCAGCAAAGCGGGCTTGTAGCTACTTGAGGCTGTTTGGCCCTTAACCACAGGTTCGGTTTCTGTGACTTCAAGCGTGACTTTATCGGGCAAGTTAACCCCAAGCGGCGATTCTTCATGAAATTCAATGCGTACCTTCATGCCGTCTTGGAGGAAAACGGCGTCATCGCCGATATCTTCTGACGTGATCGCGATTTGCTCGTAGGTTGTCTCGTCCATGAAGTGCGCCATGTCGTCATCGATATAAAGGAACTGATAATCCTTTTGCTCGAGACGCGCGCGTTCAACTTTTTCGGAAGAACGGAACCGTTCGTTAAGTTTAGAACCATCCCGCAGGTTTTTCAGTTCTACCTGCAGATAGGCGCCGCCTTTACCCGGCTGAGTGTGGGCGATTTTCACTGCGCGCCACAAACCACCATTGTGCTCAATTACGTAGCCCGGACGGATGGAATTACCATCAATTTTCATGGGACACCTCTCAGGATCTAAAATAAGTCAAAGAACAAGTTTGGCGCGATGTATCAGATTTGAGAAGCACATGCAATGAACGATACGCTGTTTGATGGCAGGTCTAGGCATCACCGATCATGATTGAAAAGATATAAAACTATCAAAAGAACGGTTGAGCAATCAGACGGGTCGACGCGTGCAGATCATCTCATATGCACCTTTTTCCCAGGTTTCGCCGCCATCGTAAGATCTGTCGGATTTCATCCGGAAACTATCTGCTTCAATATCGAAGTAGGTTTCCCGGTTTAAGTAGGGGCCGCGTTTGTCTTTAACGCCTTCGACGATAACCACCATCCTGCCGCCCTTAAACTCGGCGGAGGTTTTATGCCAGGGAACTGGGCTGCTAGGGTATATGTTCTGACCGTACCATTTGCCCAAAGATGCGTCATAGGCACGAAGCTCAGCGCCGTTGATATAGGGCCCGCGCCATTCTTGCATAACCACCTGGCCGTTGATGACCCAGTGGTTATGCCAATGGGCGGTATAGTTAAGTGGAGGCCGCCCTGCCGCCTGCCACGTAATGTTCGCATCCCAGTCACCAATAACAAAATCAAATTCACCAAGCTCGGGTGCCGCTTTAGGGTTGCGTTCCTCGATCGGGCTGTCTGGATCAGGCTGATAAATAATGGGCGGCGACGCTTGCTGCGCCTGTGCGCCGGAAACCATGAAAGCCTGCACCGAAAGTGCAATTGCCAAACCAAATTGAGCGAAAACCCGCGCCATACCAACCTCCTGCATATATGTCGGAGTGCGATGCTATCGCAGTGCCGCCAGCTGACACACCTAAACCTTGCTTGCTGGGACACACCCCAGTCGATCTGGGACCAACGAAAACCAGCGTTGCTGAATATCGAACGCACAGTTGATTAAAATGCAATTTTCGTTGCTTAAATTGTCACCTATCTAGTGTTCAACGCAATAACACAACGCCAACATCTGGCAAGAACACGGAGAAAGACAATGACAACCACTTCCCTGATTACAAGAATAGAGAATTTCAGCGAAGGCACAGATATAACCGAGGCTCTGGTGCGAGTTACCGCCGGCGTGTTTCTGGTGCCCCACGGCGCACAAAAACTGTTCGGTTGGTTCGGCGGATACGGCCTCGAGGCCACGGGCCAATTTTTCCAAACCCAGCTTGGGTTTTCAAACGGCTATTTGGTAGCCCTTGCTGCGGGTTCGGTTGAATTTTTTGCCGGTGCTGCACTCGCGGTCGGGCTGTTCACACGCTTTTCAGCACTTGCAATAGCCGTACTTCTAGTAACTGCCAGCAATATGCACTTCGGTGCAGGTTTTTTTTGGACCGAAGGTGGTTGGGAATACCCCATTCTATGGGCAATTGTGGCGGCAAGTTTTGTCACCAAAGGGGGCGGTCACTATAGTTTGGATAGCAAACTGGGTATCCGCTTCTAAGCACACCAGCGACCAGAATAACTCTCGCGAAGCACATCCGGCTTGGCGGGAGTTCACTTTTTCAGCTTCACACGATCTTGTTACTGCCTTTTGAGTGGATCACATGGCATAGTCCCGCCAAAGTCATATAACTTAGGTTTAAGCTTCATGAAAATAGCATCAAAAATCGTATCTCTGTTCAGCGCACTTCTGTTTGTAGGCGCCTCGGCAACCGCACAAATGTTACCATCTGAAGATGTCGGGCCAGACGTAGGCACGGTGATTGACCTGGACTTTGCGGCCACAGACCAGATGGGCAAGGCACAGAACTTTGACAGTTTTGTCGGTGAAAAAGGCGCGGTGGTGATATTTTACCGGTCAGCAAAATGGTGCCCTTACTGCCAAATGCAATTGATTGACATCAACACCAACGCGATCAAGGAAATCAAGGCCCGGGGTTATGGCCTGGCAGCTATTAGTTACGATAAAACCCGCGATCTGGAGCGTTTTCACCGTAAGTGGCGGGTCCAGTTTCCACTGCTCTCTGACGAAGGGTCCAAAATGATCGACGCCCTTGGCCTGCGCAACCCATTTTACGAAGAAGGCCACTATGCGCACGGTGTGCCTTACCCGGTTATTTTTATTCTGGATAAGGACAAAAAAATCGTCGCAAAACTGTTACGCGAAAGCTACCGCGAACGCCCAGAAACTGAAGTTTTGCTCGAGACTTTAGACAGGCTCTCAGCCACCGGTCGCTAGCTTTCGTTTAGTGCAATAAACTTTATGTTCACTGAGTTTCGGACACAAATATATCTCTTGCCTTTGCCCCCCTTGTCTTTGCAACAGAGAGAGCATAGCATTTCCCAAATTCAGGCCTGAAGGGGAATCGAGATGGCAAAAAGAAACCCAGTCCCAATACTCAAATTCTACCGCGACCATCCCGGTGGCCCTGAAGCGGCAGAAAAAGAGTTATTTGGTCGCATAGCCCACGCCGACCGCAGGGGCTTTCTGAAAAACATCGGCCTTGCGGCAGTTGGCACCTTGGTTGGTGCCGCAATCCCTTTCCACCGGAATATGCCCATAGGGCTGATCCCGGCTGCATTAGCGGACGCGCAGGTAACCGACGGAAAAGACGGGCTGACGCTACTAAACGATCGGCCACTGAATGCCGAAACGCCGCCGCATTTTTTAGATGATGCCGTTACACCAACCAGTCGACATTTTGTTCGCAACAACGGCGTGCCCCCCGTTGATGTAGACCCCAGTATCTGGAAACTTACGGTGGACGGTCTTGTCGATACACCGCTTTCGCTATCAATTAATAACCTGCGTAAAAATTTCGAAGTGGTAAGCCGGAATCTGGTGATTGAGTGCGGCGGCAATGGCCGCGCCATGTTCAACCCGCCTGCCCGCGGCAACCAATGGACCTACGGCGCTGTTGGATGCTCAAACTGGACCGGTGTACGCTTGCGCGACGTGCTGCGTGCAGCTGGCGTTAAAGACAGCGCAATTTACACAGCCCACGAAGGAGCCGATGGCCACCTGTCGGGCAAGGAAGGCAAGATGCCGTTATCTCGCGGCATGCCGATCAACAAGGCGATGGACGACGCTAACTTGATCGCCTTTGGCCAAAACGGCGGAGACATTCACCCAATGAATGGGGCACCGCTTCGGCTTGTTGTACCCGGTTGGCCCGGAAGCTGTTCGCAAAAATGGTTGACCCGTATTTGGCTACGCGATCAGGTGCATGACGGTGCCAAAATGACTGGCACCTCCTACCGCGTACCGAAATACCCGGTGGCCCCGGGCAGCAAAGTGCCTACCGAAGACTTCGAGATCATCGAAGCCATGCCGGTTAAATCCCTGATCACATCACCGGCGAACGGATCGCAAACCGCCGCGCGCACCTTTGAAGTAAGAGGCCACGCCTGGGCCGGAGACACGGTCGTCGATACAGTTGATGTATCGTATGATTTCGGTGCAACCTGGCAACCGGCCAGCCTCGACAAACCGTCCAACAAAGGCGCATGGCAACAATGGCGCACAACCGTCGCATTGCCTGAAGCCGGATACTATGAGATATGGGTGCGCGCCACAGATGCCAATGGTCGTATGCAACCCTTTGCTATCGACTGGAACCCAAAGGGCTATCTGAACAACAGCTTCCACCGAATTGCGGTTACCACCACCTGAACAGCCACTTGGACAAAAGAGTAAACCATGCGCCTTTTAGTTTCGGCTATACTTTTCGCAGCGACCCTATTTCCCGAGCAATCGCGTGCTGTTGCGCAAGATGCAGAACGCGGCGAGAGATTATTTCGCCGATGCGCCGCGTGCCATACGATAACCGAAGGCGGAGCAGACAAAGTCGGGCCAAATCTTTTTGGTGTGGTTGGTCGTGATATCGCCACCAAAGACGGCTTTCGCTACAGCAAGGCATTATTGACGCTGGAAGGAAGCTGGACCGAAGACGCCCTCAATCAATATCTTCTATCTCCACGCACCTATGCACGTGGCACCAAGATGGCTTTTGCCGGTCTACGTAAAACTCAGGACCGAGCGGATGTGATTGCTTGGTTGAAAGCACAAATCAAAGTATCAAGTTCAGATGAGGAAGCGCCAGCAGGTGATCCGGCAGAAGGCTTGGCGGAAAATGCAGATCTGGCTCTCTTGCCTGAAAGTCCCGGCAAACAGGAAACTTATGATGGCTGCGCCAGCTGTCATTCGATCAAGCTGGTTGTCCAGCAAGGCATGGATAAAGACCAGTGGTTAGAGACCATCGAATGGATGGTAGAGGAACAGGGAATGGACCCGCTTGAGAACGATTTGAACCAAATAATTAGCGAATATCTAGCCACCCATTTTGGCAGAGACCGGCCCAACTTCCCCAAATGACCATTTAACACGAAAATCGCAAATGCATGGGAGACTACAAAATGAACAGCAAGCAACAGCAAATTACCATCGCTATGGCTCTCTCCCTCTTATATTCTGTGTTGGTGTTTATGTATGGCGGCCAACTTTTTTCACAGGCTCCCGACACGCAGACTACTCTGGCCTATATCATGACCTGGCTGCTATTACCGGCCACAGCATTGTTGCTGGGCATCGGCAGACTTGCCCGCACGCGTTTTTTTGATGAAAACCTGATAGACGGCGATCCACCAGAGACAAACTCCAAAGCCGAAATTGATGCAAGATATTTGCAAAATACGCTGGAGCAGTTCGTGCTTGCTGCACCGGTATTTATTGCCCTCGGTCTTCTTTTACCCAAACAAGAGCTGCCGTTGATTGCGGCGCTGTGCAGTAACTTTCTACTTATGAGAATTTTGTTTTGGATAGGTTACCAGACACAGCCGCAACTGCGCGCCATTGGTTTTGCCGGGACATTTTACCCAACTGTCGGAGCCCTTATTTATGCAGCGTGGCTGGCCGTTCAGTAGAGCCGATCCCTAGTTTGCCAGCGCCCGGGCAAACGCTTTCACTGCGGCGACCGGACCGTCCGGATGGCCCCATACCCCGGAACTAACAGCTACAAAATGCGCGCCTGCATCAGCAAGCGACCGGCAATTCTCAACCGTGATGCCGCCAATCGCAACGCTTGGCAGGTCGGTTACATCGTCCCACATCGTTAGAATTTCTGGCTCCGGTCTCGCATCCGTTTCTTTGGTCGAGGTATCGAAAAATGCACCGAAAGCGACATAATCCGCACCCGCTTCGCCGGCTTCAAATGCCAGATGCCGGCTGTCATGGCAGGTAACGCCGATGTCTTTGTCGTGGCCAAGTAACGAGCGCGCCGCCCCCACATCACCGTCGCCCTGGCCCAAATGAACGCCGTCGGCATCCAGTTCATGGGCTAGATCAGCACGGTCATTCAGAATGAAAGCAACATCGTTGGCACCGCAGACCGGCATAATTTTTTGCACGGCCTCGCGGATGCCGTCATCGCCCACATCTTTCAAGCGCAGCTGTAAGCAAGCAACGGTGCCTGTGGCCAACACCTCGTTCAGCATCACGGCGAAGGCGTCCAGATCATCAATCCGTGGAGGTGTAATCAGGTAAAGCTCGCAGTTTGGCGTGTCTTGTGCGCTATCATTTTTCGCCACAATGTTTCCCTTGATATGTAGAGCGTTCCAACAGTGACTAAGTTTTTGCGACCGAGCGGCCACGCGAGCCCAAATCAACAAAGGCCTCATCAAGGCGCGTCACCACAGCTTGCTCGGCTTTCCTCAGCCAAACCCGCGGGTCATATTGCTTTTTAAACGGTGTTCCAGTTTCAGGGTGCACCTGCCATTTGAACGCATCGTTGTTTTCAGCGACATAAGCACCCACCGCTTGCGAGAATGCAAACTGGGTATCGGTGTCAATGTTCATTTTGAACACGCCGTAGCCGACCGCTTCTGCAATTTTGGCTTTCTCGGAACCGGACCCGCCGTGGAAAACAAAATGCAGTGGGTTGGAAGACCTGCCGCGCTCTTTTTCGATCAATTCCTGTGACGCCCGCAAAATTTCAGGCCGCAACTTCACATTACCCGGTTTATACACACCGTGGACATTACCAAACGACGCTGCCACCGAGAAATGCCCCAGCGGCGTTAAAAGGTCATATGCCTGTAAAACATCTTCGGGCTGAGTATAAAGGCTGGGATTTTCGAAATCATCACCAACATCAGCACCGACGCCGTCTTCTTCGCCGCCGGTTACACCCAGCTCAATCTCCAGGCTCATTCCGAGCGGAGTCATGTCTTTCAACACACGGGCGCATGTTTCCAGATTTTCGCCAATCGGCTCCTCGGACAGGTCCAGCATGTGCGAGCTATAGAGCGGCACGCCTTCGCGTTTAATATTTTGGCGGCTTTCTTCCACAAGCGCATCAACCCACGGCACCAAACTGCGGTTAGCGTGGTCGGTGTGCAACACAACGCAAATGCCATAATGTTCGGCCAACAACTGAGTGTGCTTTGCAGCGGCTACTGCGCCCAGCACTTTGGCGCGAAAGCCGTCTTTCAGGCCCTTGCCAGCATAAAACTGCGCGCCACTGTTTGAAAATTGGATGATAACATCGGATTTGTTTTTTGCTGCCGCTTCCATCACCGCGTTTAGCGAGTTAGTGCCCACAACATTAACCGCTGGCAGTGCGTAACCACCTTGTTTGCACGCCTCAACAAGAGCCGCATAGTCCTCGCCAAAAACAACACCTGGTTTCATGTTTATTTCCCACCCAAAATTACAGTCGTCGAAGGCTTTGAACCTTCAAAATTCCTGTCGTTTTGATACACAGCAATGAGCCCACACGCAACGGAAGTAGCCCTATTTCAACAGTTTAACCCGATATTAGCTCATTTTTTTTACGGCCAGCAAAATGACAGCGCTGACATCGCCGAACGGCAAGCCACAAACATTAAGGCGGCCAAAACTGATTCGACTGACCGAGTATTACCCCAGCGCGGCAACACCTGGTAGAAGGCGACCTTCCATCCACTCAAGAAACGCGCCGCCTGCGGTAGAAATATGCGTGAAATCATCTTTGGCGCCCGCGTGCGCCAGTGCGGCAACCGTATCACCGCCGCCAGCGACGCTCAGAAGCGCACCCTCTGCGGTTAGCCGCGCTGCTTCGCGCGCCAGTGCCACAGTCGCGGCGTCAAACGGTTCCATCTCAAATGCACCCATAGGGCCGTTCCACACCAATGTTTTCGATACTGCAAGAACAGCTTTAAGAGCCTTAACTGTCTCGGGGCCGGCATCCAAAATCATGTCCGCGTCAGCCACCGCGTCAGCCGCTTTTATCGAATTATCGGCGTGTGCCTTAAACTCACGCGCAACCACAACATCAGTTGGTAAATGTACCGAACACCCAGCTTCAGCGGCATTGTCAAGAATTTTGAGCGCTGTATCCTTGAGGTCTTTCTCGCACAGACTGGCGCCAACACGGTAGCCTTGTGCAAACAGGAATGTGTTGGCCATACCGCCGCCAATGATCAGATGGTCCACCTGTTCAACCAAATGCTCAAGAACTGCCAGCTTTGACGATACTTTGGCCCCGCCGACAACAGCAGTAACCGGATGCTGTGGTGCACCTAGCGCCTTGTCCAGTGCGGCGAGCTCCGCGCCCATGGTTTCACCGGCAGCACATGGCAGCAGGCGGGCGATTGCCTCGGTGGATGCATGGGCCCTGTGGGCCGCAGAAAACGCATCGTTAATATAAACATCACCCAGAGCTGCAAACCGCGCCGCCAATTCCGGATCGTTTTTCTCTTCGCCCGCAAAAAAGCGGGTGTTTTCCATAACAACTACCGGAGCATCGGGCAATTCGTCGCCCAATTCGGCAAAACCCACGCTTCGACCAAGTACATCTGCCAGCGCACCAACGATAGGCTTGAGCGACATCTCAGGCACAACGGTGCCCTTCGGTCGGCCATAGTGCGCTAGCAGCACCGAACGCCCGCCAGCCGCAGCAACAGCATCAACCGTTGGCTTCACCGCTTGCAGGCGCGTGTCATCGGTGACCACGCCGTCCGCCATCGGCACATTGAGATCCACGCGCACAACTGCGGTCTTGCCGGTTAAGTCGCCGAGGTCTGAAATTCGTTTGAAAGCCATAAGTATAGTCCTGGAAAAGAAAAGGCGGCCCCTTTGAGGCCGCCCTGATATTCGTCGTTTACGTTTTCATTAAACCAGCTTCGCCATTGCGACAGCCGTATCAGACATACGATTCGAGAAGCCCCACTCGTTATCATACCAAGTAAGGATACGAACGAAACGGCCTTCAACAACCTTAGTCTGGCTACTATCAAACGTTGAACTGTTTGGATTGTGATTAAAATCAATTGAAACAGCTGGCATGTCCTCGTAACCAAGAATGCCTTTCATCGAGCCTTCAGCCGCAGCTTTGATAGCGCTGTTAATTTCGTCTTCCGTGGTATCACGGCCCGCATCAAATTTAAGATCAACCAGCGATACATTCGGCGTTGGCACGCGAATAGCTGAACCATGCAACTTGCCGTCAAGTTCCGGCAACACAAGGCCAACAGCTTTGGCTGCCCCTGTTGATGTGGGGATCATGCTCATGGCAGCAGCCCGTGCGCGGCGCGGATCTGAATGTAGGGTATCCAACACTGGCTGGTCGCCGGTGTAGGCGTGAATTGTGGTCATATAACCGCGCTCGATACCGATAAGATCATTGAGAACCTTGGCAACCGGTGACAGGCAGTTGGTGGTGCAGGATGCGTTTGAAACAATCACATCGTCGGCCGTGAGATCATCACTGTTCACACCGTAAACAACCGTGCGGTCAGCGCCCGCGCCCGGTGCGGAGATTAGCACTTTTTTTGCACCCGCCGTCAGATGCATGGAAGCTTTGTCGCGCGCGGTGAAAATGCCGGTGCATTCCATTGCCACATCAACATTTTCTTGTGCCCAAGGCAGTTCTTCAGGGTTGCGGATGGCCGTTACCAGAATACGGTCCCCGTTCACGACAATATAGTCGCCGTCAACGCTCACGTCCGCTGCAAACGGCCCGTGAACACTGTCACGCTTGAGAAGATACGCATTCATCTCAACATCACCGAGATCATTGATGGCAACAACCCGAATGTCGTCGCGGCCACTTTCGTAAATTGCGCGCAGAACATTGCGGCCGATGCGGCCAAAACCATTGATCGAAACTCGTACAGTCATTGAGGGTCTCCTCTCAAAAGAAATTAAAATATTGTCTCAAGCTTATTTTCAAAGTGCCTTTTGCACCGCATCAGCAAGAGCTTCTGCAGTTATACCGTAGTGTTTATACAAATCAGGGCTTGGAGCTGACGCGCCGAAGCTGTCGATACCAATATTAACGCCGTCCAGCCCCGTGTAACGCTGCCAGCCAAAGGTGGCTGCAGCTTCAATCGAAGCCTTCAACGCCCCTGCAGGCAATACCGATTCTTTGTAGTCCGCATCCTGCGCGTCAAACAATTCCGTACACGGCATCGACACAACGCGTGTCGGGATACCAGACGCTTCAAGCGCCTCGCGCGCCGCTGCGGCAATCTCAACTTCCGACCCTGTGCCGATAAGCACGACCTTCGGTCCTGCGCCAGAGGCTTCATGCATTATATAGCCGCCTTTAGCACACAGGTTTTCGTCCGTGTCTGCAAGGCGTTGTTGCTTGAGGCCTTGCCGGGTCAGTGAAAGCAAGCTGGGCGTACCAGTAGACTGCAGCGACAGTGCCCAGCATTCAGCGGTTTCAACCGCATCGCAAGGCCGGAACACATTCAGGTTTGGCATTGCCCGCAGGCTTGCCAGATGCTCGATAGGCTGGTGCGTTGGTCCGTCTTCACCCAGGCCGATACTGTCATGGGTCATCACATAGATAGCGCGCTGGCCCATCAGGGCCGCAAGGCGGATTGCCGGGCGGGCATAGTCAGTGAACACAAGAAAAGTGCCACCGTACGGAATATGCTGCCCGTAGAGCGCAAGGCCGTTCATCGCGGCGCACATTTCAAACTCGCGGATACCATAATAAACATAACGACCGGAAAAGTCGCTGGCAGTGATCGGCGCGGTTTGGCTGGTTTTGGTCAGGTTTGAGCCTGTCAGGTCAGCCGATCCGCCGATGGTTTCAGGCACCACATCGTTGATGACTTCCAGCGCCATTTGACTGGCTTTACGGGTCGCCACTTTAACCGGCTCAGCAACCAGTTTAGATTTGTAAGCGTTGATTGCATCATCAAAACTTTTTGGCAACTCTTTGGCTTGGCGACGCCCGAAGTCTTCGCGCACGAATTCGCCCAGCCCATCAAATTTTTTCTGCCAAGCGGCGGACGATACAGCACCTGCGGCACCAACCTTGCGCCACGCGCCTAAAACATCCTCAGGAATTTCAAAAGGTGCCGCATGCCAGTTCAATAGCTCGCGGGCACCTGCAATTTCGTCGTTACCCAAAGGGGCGCCGTGAGTTGCAGATGTGCCTTGCTTGGTCGGAGCGCCGTAGCCGATTGTTGTGCGACAGGCAATCAAGGAAGGTTGATCACTGGTTTGCGCCTCAGTAATTGCCGCCTCAATAGCTTCCGGGTCGTGTCCGTCAACAGCCTGCACGTGCCAACCGGCTGCCTCGAACCGGCCATGCATATCTTCGCTGGTCGACAACTCGGTCCCGCCGTCAATGGAAATTGAATTATCGTCCCAAAGTAAAATCATCTTTGACAGTTGCAAATGACCGGCCAGCGAAATGGCTTCCTGGCTGACGCCTTCCATCAAACAACCATCACCCGCCACTACATAGGTGAAATGGTCGGTGATCTCGTCGCCGTATTCGGCATTGGAAAGCCGTTCGCCCATCGCCATACCAACCGATGTTGCAAGGCCTTGGCCAAGCGGGCCGGTGGTTACTTCAATGCCCGGGCATTCTCCGTATTCAGGGTGGCCTGCCGTTGGGCTGTGAAGCTGACGGAAATTTTTAATGTCTTCAATGGTTGGCTTGTCGTAGCCGGTTAAATGTAGCAGTGAATACAGCAGCATTGAGCCGTGACCCGCTGACAAAACGAAACGGTCCCGGTTTGGCCATTCGGGCCAATTGGGGTCAAACCGCATAAACTTCGAGTATAAAACCGTGGCAACATCGGCCATTCCCATGGGCATGCCCGGGTGGCCCGAATTGGCTTTCTGGATCGCATCCATCGACAGGGCGCGGATCGCGTTCGCCATATTGTTATGAGTTTCGGTTTCGGAAGAATAATCGGCGTCATGCATATCAATCAACTTTGCTCGATGAGTCCAAAGATAATGGTCTCGAAATAGTTGCTGGCAAAATGGCTGGGAACGGATCGCTAGTCAACCATTGAACCGGCTTAAGTCGACAAAAATTCCTATTTTATTCCCTGTCAGAAGACTGGATGATTGACCTTGATCGACCAAACGCCTTATCTTCAACAATAATCTAAATTTCAACGCTGGCTTGCCGCCGCAAAGGCAAATACATCCAGCGCCGTCTATCTGGGGATTGAGGATGGCCAACACGCAGGAAAAAAACGCTCTTGAGACCGCGCGGTCGCGACTCGAACAGGCGCTGTCCAAGTTAACGCAAGGTGTCGCGTCGTCCAGGTCTGCCCTTGAAGCCGCCGAGGCAGACCGCGCGTCAGGAAGCACGGAACAGGTTGCACAGGGCGAGCGCATACAAGCGCTGGAGCAAGAAAACTTGCGCCTGCACGAGCAAGTTGCTGCTATTTCATTGCAGGAGCCTGCCGCGGACGACGAAAAAATGGCGGCTGTTGAGGCAGAAAAAACCGCTCTGCAGCAGAATTATGATCTTTTAAAACGGCAATATACTAGCTTGCAGGACGAATTCGAGGGCTTGCAAGACAGGATGGGCGAGGACAACACTGAGCCTGCAGATCACGACGATACTTCTTCCAACGATGAAACCGATGCTTTACGAAGACAAATTGGTGCATTGATGCGCGAACGCGACGAAATGCGCGACGAGTTGGATACGGCGATAGCGGAACTGGAGAGTTTCCTTGCCGCCGCCCAAATGACTGCCGGGGGGACTTACTGATGACTCAGGTTAATGTAACTGTTGCAGGCAAATCATATCCCTTGGCCTGCGCCGAGGGAGAAGAAGAACGGCTGCACAAACTGGCCGCCTACATCGATAGTAAAACCTCGGACCTGACAGGCAAGCTTGGTCATATCGCCGAATCACGCTTGATTTTGATGGCGGCTGTGCTGATCGCAGACGAACTTCACGACACGCTGGAGGGCAAAGGCCACGACGGTTTGATGTCCGGTCTGTCCGAAGATGACCTCGCCGTTGTGCTCAATGAAGTCGCCAGTGAAGTAGAAGGTATTGCAGATCAGCTCATAAAGGCCTAAATACAGCGCGCGGGTACTGCGCTGTTTGCACGATATGAAGTAATCCCCGGGGCTATAATTCTTCCTAGGGAGCTGTCCCTGATTTGAACCCTGGTTCTTATCATCACGGCGCCCACCTGATTTATCAGGCATCGGAGGATACAAACGTCAACGCGGCAGAGGTGGTCCCGCAACCTTCTCTTTATAGCATTTGGCCAGTTCCATCGGTAAATCTCAACCATGACAGACTTGAAAAAATCAATCCGTGACCGTGCCAAACGCATGCGCGCTGGAGCAGCAGAAATGTTGGGCATCAAAGCGGCAGAAGACGCGGCAGTTCATGGAATGGATCTGCTGGCGAACCTTGAACCTTCAACCGTCATTGGCGCTTATTGGCCGATACGCAGCGAACTTGACCCACGGTTTTTAATGCAAAAGCTGGAACAAACCGGCTTTCCGCTCGCCTTGCCGGAAGTTACCGCGCGTGACCAAGCCCTGATATTCAGGCGTTGGGGTCTGGGCGATGATTTGGTGCCGGGAATGTTCGGCACCCAGCAACCTGCAGCGGATGCGCCGAATGTGGTTCCTGACGTTCTGATCATCCCGCTTCTGGCCTTCGATGCTGACTGCTACCGCCTTGGATACGGTGCCGGGCACTATGACCGCACGCTGGCGGCCCACCCACACATAAAAGCTTTTGGCTTTGCTTACGGGGCCCAATTTGTGGAAGATGTCGCGAAAGAAGCCCATGATTGGCCTTTGCAGGCGATAATTACAGAAACCGGCACGGTTTTGCCGCGGGTTTGATGACCCAGGTTTTCCAGGCGACAGATTATGCCGCCGACAAAATAGAAAGAACGACATGCGTTTATTGTTTTTAGGTGACTTGATGGGTCGAAGCGGACGTGACGCCGTCATTAGTGCGCTGCCGGACTTGCGAGCAAAACTGAAACTAGATTTTGTCGTGGTTAACGCAGAAAACGCCGCGTCAGGCTTTGGCACAACCAGCAAAATTGCCGGGCAGGTTATTCAGGCTGGTGCTGATGTACTCTCGGGCGGTAATCATACGTTTGATCAAAAAGAAATATTGTCTGTGATCGACAATGACAACCGTATCCTGCGGCCGATCAATTACCCGGACCCGACACCCGGCCGCGGCTATGCCATTTACGATGCACCGCGCGGCAAAAAAATCTTGGTCATAAATGCCATGGGGCGGGTGTTTATGAACGAGATGGATTGCCCCTTCAAAGCCGTGGATGCCGTGCTGAAAAAATACCGCCTCGGGGTAGGCGTGCATGCTGTGATTGTTGATTTCCACGCTGAGGCCACGTCCGAGAAAATGGCGATGGGCCACTATCTTGATGGTCGTACCAGCTTGGTTGTGGGCACCCACAGCCATGTTCCCACTGCAGACGCGCAGATTTTACCCGGCGGCACCGGATACCAAACCGACGCGGGCATGTGCGGGGACTATAACAGCGTGATCGGCATGGATAAGGCCGAGCCTATCAGTCGTTTCCTGACCAAAATGAACCGCGAGCGTTTTAGCCCGGCAAACGGAGAAGCGACAGTGTGCGGCACATACGTGGAAACCGATGACAGAACCGGCTTGGCAACCCGGATCGAGCCTGTTCGCATGGGCCCAAGGCTCGCAGAACATATGCCCGAGGTTTAGGAATCATTGCTATGCCTTGCGACTTACCAGCCAAGCGGCCAAAAGAAATACACCCAACATTAAAAACAAATCTCTTTGAGGACTTTCGACCTTTATTCCTGATGCCTCACGCACAAAGTCTTCGCAATTATTTGCCATAAAACCATATGGTCGACCGATCTGAGAATAAGCCAGCCAACTTGGTCCCGTATTATCAGAGGACAAGCAAAACTCTCAATGGAAGATACAAGAATGGCTTGTAACGCCTTGACCATAAGAATGGCTTCGCTTGTAGCGGAAGCGGATGAAATAGCTGCACGCCTAACCAAAGAAGAGGAGATTGAAATAATTACGCCATTTGGCACTCAAAAAAATGATGCTAATCCTGGCAAAACAATTCTTGCTCTAGGCGCACTTGCCTTTCTGATTTCCCGATTGGTGAAATAAAGTTCTTCAGGCACAAAAAGCAGACAAACAAATTCGTCTAGGATTTGTCACTTACATTCAAAACCTACAATTTAAAGGGCATTTCTAGATAACAGGCTTTTCTTCGGTGTCACCTTCGTCTTCTCCTTCAGGTGTTACAGCGACTTCGTCGAATTTGTCTTTCCGTGCAATTCTCCCGCCGTCACTGTCTACAAACTCTTCGACGGTTACGGTGCCCTCGAGGCGGCGGCGTTCATCGCGAATTCTTATTGCGCGCAGCAGGGCTTTTGTTTGTGGTGAAATGCCCGCCATGCCGGCTTTATTGAGTGCGCCAGTGGCGAATATTGAATCAGGTGCCGAACCACGTGTCGGCGGTGCAAAAATTCCGGTTGCTTCAGAGCCTGAAGTCGCTGTCGGCGTACCAGTAATAAAAAAACCAAGTGCGCCAGAACTGGTACTTAAGCTTCCACCAGCATAGGTGTCGCCGTTTTTTAAATCTGCGATGCCCCAATCATAATTCTTGATTTGGAACGACTTTGCACGCTCCAGATCCCGCCGAGTGTCCGGTCGTGCATAAGCAAGAAGATGCCGCTTAATGTCTTGCTCAAAATCAGGAAAGTATCGTTCCCCTAATTTATAATGGTCAGATACCCGGCCCTTTCCAGACCACATTCTGAAGCCGCGCAGACTGTTCACAAACTCAAGCGCACTATTCTGCAGCGTCTCTGCCACATTGTCGCCGGTGAAAGCCTTAACTTGGATGCTAGGTCCGCCAACGGCACCCATGAAAAATCCATACAGTACCAATGGATCATTCCACCGACGGATTACGTAAGCCTCAATATCCTGAATTGACATTTCCTTGCCGCCAACCGACATGGTTTTTTTGTCCCAGACACTTTTCTTGCCCAACACAAGAGGCTTAATTTTTTTAATGGGATAAGCTTTTGCCACTTCCAGCATCACCGCAACATTGTGCAGATTAAGCCAGTAAGCCAATTGCTCATTGGCTGAAAAATTCTTCAGGGGCATAAAATCAGGAACTGCTTCAAGGTCTTTTCGGATTGCCAGAAGATAATCGACATGATCCTTCTTGAAATCACTAAACGCGACCCGATTTCCCTCAAAACCAGTTGCGCTAGTGTTACCGTGTTTCATCCTCGAGGTGCCAGTCTTGGCCCCCCTGCGACTAGCGGTTCGGCGATCAGAAAGACCAACGTCTAAAACCGAGCCAGATAACAAAAGATCCAGATCGTCATACTGAATTTCAAATTGGTCTTTCTGCTGAGTTTTGGATTTCGCGCCGTTTTCCTGCGCTGCAACCTGCACACTTCCGCCACAGTAAAATGTGAAAGAAAATACGAGTAAAATGCGCGCTACAAAAAATCGTCCCATACTACACCCCCATATGTGGTCTCAGCCAAACTCCGAAAAGCTACTAAACTCAAATATTATTGTATCAAATAATCCCAAACTGCACAACTTCACACAATATGCGGTACGGCTCACGCATGGGCTTTTTAAAGTTACAAAAACCGGCCAACCACATCTTTATAGGACCGGCTTACCTTCAGTTCCATACCGCATGACAATGTCAGGAAACATTCGCCGTTCGAGTGCGGTCGCACCTCTTTCACTTTGTCCAGGTTAACGATGGTTGACCGGTGCACCCGCTGGAAAATTTTAGGATTCAGACGTTTTTCCATGGTCTTCATGGTTTCGCGCAAAATATGGGTTTTTTCACCCACATGAATGCACATATAATCACCAGCCGCGTCGATGTAATCCACGTCCGAGATATCAACGATGGTAATATGGCCTCGATCTTTAATTCGCAGGTGCGGGTCATAGCGGGCTTCGCGCATTTCCGTCGGTTGCTCCAACAGCGCGGTGAGCGCCTCCTTGGGCGGGGTGTCCATATTCTCCAGCAATTCTACCAGCCGGGAATTTTGCTCGATGGCAATACGCTGGCTGATTGCGTCGCGAACCCGGACGATGGCTTCAGCTAGCCGCTCTTCTTCAACCGGCTTGAGAAGATAATCCAGTGCATGAGCCTCAAAAGCCTCGAGAGCATATTGGTCATATGCAGTAACAAATACTACTAGCGGTATTTCGGCTTCTCCGACCAGCGAACGAATTACCGAAAACCCATCAAACCCCGGCATTTGAATATCCAGAAATACCAGGTCAGGTTTAATTTCCTTGATGGTTTTCACCGCTTCACGGCCATTGGAGCAGGAACCAATAATTTCGACATCACTGAAGGCTTCCAGCCTGATCGCCAAGCCCCGCACCGCCAAGGGTTCATCATCTACAAGTAGGGTGCGAATTTTGCTCATTATCTGTCCTTTTTGCGGTTATCGCTAATTTAGTTCGGCAACTGACTTGATTTAGCTTTCGTTTCAGCCTTTTCACAGGGAACTTCAATAGTGACCCCAAAGCCCGTTGGGTCCAAATTTTCCAACCTAAACTCATGGTCATCTGGGTAAATTTGCGCCAGGCGCTCTCTGGTGTTGGCAATGCCCACGCCGGACCCCGATTGGCTGACAAGATGGTGAATGTCATCAACGCCGGGCCCAGAGTCTTTAAGGGCCAAAATCAGGCGTGTGCCGACCACTTTGGCACATACAGTAATGGTGCCCCCGTCGATAGACGGCGCAACTGCATATTTAATCGCATTTTCGATCAAAGGCTGCAAAATCAAACTGGGGACCAATGCTATTTTGGCTTTGTCATCAATATCAAATTCTACTGTCAGTCGGTCTTGAAATCGTACTTTTTCAATATCCAGATACAAGCCCAAGGCATAAAGTTCTTTGTCCAGACTGATGCGCTGTGTCGGCTGGTTCACCAGCGTATAGCGCAAGAAGCTGGACAATTTCGTCAGCATTTTATTGGCGTCTTGCTCAGATTTATCCAGCACAAGGGTTGAGATCGCGTTGAGTGTGTTAAACAAGAAATGCGGGTTCAACTGGTAGCGCAGCATTTTAAGTTGAGCTTGATGCGCCATGGCTGTGGCTTTCAAAACCTGGGCCTTTTGTTCCTGCAGGCCTGTATAATAATGATAGCCAAAATAAATTGCTGACCAGGCGAATAGAGCCGTTGATTCAAACATCGCGTTAGAAAATAGCTCCAGTCCAACCGCTCGTTGGAAGCCGGGCACGATTACCGGTGCAAGCGCCAGTTCAAGGGACGAAAACAGAAGCCCAAAAGACGCACATAAAACAACCACCATAAGCAGGACCAACGGCAGCGGCTTGTCTCTAACAATCCGATAAACATGGCGAAGCACAATTGTCATAGACACGCCGATAACCACCGCTGCCAAATACTGAACCGACGCGAAGCGAAGGTCGAGTTCGAAGGTGATCGCCTGAAAGGTACGGACAAGAAAATACCCGGTCCAGCCAAAAAGCTGGAATAACCAAAAGGTTGCCTCTTTCGTGCTAAATAATCGGTTCAGTGCAGACATGGTATTCGCTGGTATCTCGCCCGAAGGTCCGGGCGGCCTCACACCAAGTGCTTGCCCCCGAACATTATTGTGTTCAGGGGCATTATGGGGCTCATCTGCTTGCGAGCCAAGAGGGTTTGTCGGTTTATTGGACATTAATTTTACCGATTAGCACGGCAACATCGGCAATTCACCTTGCCTATGTCGTGTTTTATCGGCTGGTCCCCAAGCCATTGAAACGCACAGACTGGCCTGGGCGCAGGCGCTCTCCGCCGCGTATAACCACCCTGTCACCATTTTCGATGCCGCCTAAAACTGCCACTCTGGCACCGCTGGCAGCACCAGTGCGCACCAACAGACGCTCTGCCGTGTCATCATCGTTGATGCGGAACACATAGGTGCCGTCGCTTCTGAGCACAAGTGCATCTCGCGGTACTGCGACCACTTCTGTCGGCGCACTGGAAGGAACGCCAATTTGCAAAGCTGTGCCAACAACATATGTCGCGCCTGCTGGCACATTCACCCGAATTTCCATAGTACGGCTAACGGTGTCACCAACCGGAACCAAAGCCCGGATACTACTATCAACAGTCACCGCATCTTTGCGAAGAACAACCGATTGACCATCCCGCAGGATAGCCGCCAGATTAACAGGCGCCTGGCCCCTGATCTCAAGATTCTGCGTGTCTACCAACCGAAGGATTTGCCTGCCGGGGACCGAATATTCGCCCGCTTGCGCCAGCCTTTCAACGATCCGTCCGGGAAAAGGCGCACGTACTTTAGTGCGCCCAAGGTCAATTTCAGATTGCTCCAATGCGATGCGCGCCTGCGCCAATTCTTGCTGGGTCATCAAAAGCGTGCTCTCAGATTCCTCGACCCGGCTTGCTGGGGTGTTATTGGTTTCCGCCAGCTCGTTCAATCTGCCTAAATCCGCCTTCAAATATTTGACCCGCGCCTCAAGCCGCAAAATTTGCGACTGATTACGTTGCACCGACAACCGGTGATTTCGGTTATCTATTTCAGCAATAATATCACCTTTTTTTACCAATGTTCCTTCGGTCGCAACCCAGAGAACCTGACCGGTTATCTGTGCCGAAATTCTGCTATCATTTTTACTGATGACAGTACCTGGCATATAAACCTGAGGTGCCATCAACTGTGCGCTTGCCTGCGCCACCTCAACCAAAGCAGGCGGCTGTTCCTGTTGAGCCCTGACACCGGGGCTGGCACCGAGGCTGATGGCCCCAATTGCGAAGAAGGTTGCAACAAACTGTTTTGTCCTCAACCGTATAAGGCTTCTCTTGTCGGCACTAAGTACATTCATGATAATATCCTCGCATTACTCGTTACGTTTTTTACAAATTTTATTCACTCAGCCGGATGCAAAATCTGTTTGTTTTTTCGGCTAAATAAACGGCTCAATGAACCATCTTCATCCAGCCGTAGCAACGCAGGCAACATCACCAGTGTAAAGATGGTTGAGACGCACATGCCGCCGACAATGGTTGTTGCCATGCCGCGGTAAATATCACTGCCCGCACCCGGAAACAGCACCAGCGGCAACATGCCCATGATGCTGGTCAGCGTACTCATAAAGATAGGTCGCAGTCGAAGAGTTAGCGCTCTTTCAACGGCTTGATTACGGTCTAGCCCTTCGTCTTCGCCTGCACGCGTCTGAGCCACCAGCAAAATCGCGTTATTCACCACCAAGCCTAGCAATATGATAAAGCCTATCATGGTCAAAAGGTCGAGCGGCGTAAAAGAAAACAGGTTGAGCACGTTAAGACCGAGAACACCGCCCACTGTCGCTAGCGGGATGGTAATCACTACAAAAAGCGCATCTTTTGCTGATCGGAACAGGCCTGCCAAAATCATAAACAACAAACCGAGGGCCAGCACAAAATTCATCGATAGTGATGACACCGCACGGTCCAGCGCATCGGCACTGCCGCCATATGAAATGGTTGCATCGCTCGGCAGCAGGGGTTTAATTTGTGGCTCTACTTGCTCCTTCAGAATTTTCACCATGTCATCCAGTGCCATGTCATCCGGCTGGCTGATATTGAAAGTAACAGTTCGCTTCCTGTTTACCCGCTGAATGAAAGTTGGCCCCACACTGCGCTCAAAAGTAACCAGATCCCCCAGCAGCACAGTTCCTCCAATCGGGGTTGCAACCGGCACATTTTGCAGCAACTCCGGGTCGTCCCATTTTTGTGATCGCAGCATCATGTCGACCCGTTTTTCACCATCAAAGTGCTCACCGAGCCATAGCCCGTCGCCTAGCGCCCGCACAACCTGAGCAATGTCGCGTCTGGTGTAGCCAACTTCAGCGAGGCGCCTGTCATTGGGTATGATTTTCAGCTCAGGCGATGTCACATTCGGGTCCGGATTCGGTTGTGCGCGTGCGCCTGGTAATGCTTCCGAAATGAAACCCATAGTTTGCCGAGTTAGATCTCGCAGGGCATCCAGGTCGCGAGAATGTACATGTAACTGCACCGCGCCAGCGCCGCCAAAGCCGCCAAAAAGATTACCCTGCTGGGCAAAGGCAAAAACATCCGGGAAGTCAGCGAGGATTTCGTCGTTAATGATTTTCTCAAGCTCTTTCACTCGGCCCTGATCCTTGGCCCGCACTCCAACACTGCCGCCCTGCCCACCTGGAAAACTGATGAAATAATAGTTTCTGAGTGCCGGTTCCTTTTCGCCAGACATATAAGGCGCAAGCCGATCCACAATCACCGAAGCAATTTCTTTGTCGACCGTTTCAAGATTGGCACCGGAAGGAAATGATATGAAGGCATCAACCGCATCGCGCTTAACCGGTGGCAAATAGTTTAAATTAGGCAGCATTGACCAACTGAGCCCGATGGAAATACCGATCAGGCCAACAATCAGACTTACCCGCCTAATCGGTGTGCCCGTCAATGTCATCAACCTGCTGGCAAAGGCTTTTGCCCGCTGACCAGCGCCTTCATTAGCCGGAAGAGCTTTCAGCAGATGTTCGGCAGCAACAGGCAGAACCGTAACTGCAACAACCAGAGATATCGCCACACTAACAGCGATTGTGATCGCCAAATCGGCAAATAATTGCCCTTCGGCGTCTTTCAAAAACAGAATAGGCACAAAAATAGCGATAGTGGTTGCTGTAGATGCCAACAACGCGCCCCAAACCTGTTTGGCACCAACCAGTGAGGCAATGGATGCTTTCTCACCGCGCTCGCGCAGCCTGACAATATTTTCGAGCACAACAATTGCGGCATCAAGCACCATCCCGGTCGCGAACGCCATCCCGGCGAGCGAAATCACATTCACCGACC
Source organism: Alphaproteobacteria bacterium (assembly GCA_021774695.1). Taxonomy (GTDB): domain Bacteria; phylum Pseudomonadota; class Alphaproteobacteria; order Sphingomonadales; family Kordiimonadaceae; genus Kordiimonas. Next base: position 23,123 of record JAJFIU010000035.1, read on the forward strand.
GTCCAAAAAGACCCAGCATGGTTATTGTTGTAAGCAGGCAAATTGGTATGGTGACCGCAATCAATACCGTCGCTCTGGCCTGCCGCAGGAACCACCATAATACGCCAATTGCAAGTGCAACACCGATCACAAGGTTTGTGGTTAACAGGCTGATCGCTCGTTTGATGAACACCGAGGGATCAAAGGATTTTTCAATTGTAATACCCTGTTCTGCGAGAATGCCTGCATTTAGCTCGTCCACCACAACCGTCAAGCGGTCAATGGTAGAAAGAACGTTGGCTCCGGAGGCGCGGGTAACTTGCATACCAATCGCCGGATTACCGTTTTGATAAACAACCTGAGTTGCGCGCGGCGGCCCCATCGTAATGGTTGCGATATCGCCCAGCGTGACCGGACTACCGTCGCGCCATTGCAGGATCAGTGAACGAAGCTCATCTGGTTCATATCGCCCTTGAAAATTCAGCAAATAACGCCGACGACCCACGTCCAGAAACCCGCCAGAACTATCAACACTTCGGCCCACCCGCTGGCCAATGGAATTAAGATCAACTCCCAAGTCAGCCGCCCGGACGGGGTCGAACTCAATTAGCAGTTGATCACCGCCGCCACCGCCAGCGTTGACGCGCACACCCCCAACGCCCTCGATGGCTTCAATGCGCGGTACAACTTGATCCTCGATGAAAGTTAAATAGTCCTCGCGTTGAAGAGCACTATCGTCTCGGAACTGGGTAAACAGATAAATCAACGATTCGGCATCACCGCCACCAAAGCCGCCGTTCATGAGAATACGAGGCTTATCAGCATCAGCGGGCAGCGGCGGCAAACGATTAAGTCGGCTGATAACCTCAAGCAGGTTACGGCCCATATCTGCATCAAGAGAAAACTCCATGGAAACAAAACCGAAGTTTTGATTGGAGAATGTCCGCATAAGTTCAAGGCCCGGCAGCCCCTGCATCACCTCTTCTATCGGTTCATTTATTTCGGATTCCATTTCCGAAGGGCTTGCACCGCGCCAAAAATTTTGAACCGCCAGTTGGGGTCGTTCAATAGCGGGGAAAAGCTGGACAGGAAGGCGCGTTAGCATCACCACTCCCAGCACCAGCGCCATTGCCGCTACTACGATAACTGCCGCCGGATTTTTCAGGCTTTGCTCAGTTAATTTCATCGAACCCATTCCTCGCTATTCGTAACTATGTAACGAAAGCGGTATGGGCCCTTAACAAATGAGAGCATACTTCATTGCGACAAAATGTGGGGCCGTTGCGACAAGATGCAGGCTTTTATACGATAAAATAAATCTTTTATAACAATAGTTTATGGCGGGTAGCACTAGTCTTTCCCTCAGTGAACCAAACCCTTAGCAGCCCTGCATGAAAACCTGAATGTTTCCATTCAGGGCACCCCAACTCTATAGCGTAAAGACTTTGACCAAACTATATGGTTGGCAAGCTGAGGCTGAACAGTCTGTTGTTGCTCTCAGCGCTGACAGATAGACTCTACTTTTAAGATTGCGCCCGTAACAGAATGTTAAACAATTCAACCGATGTTGCTGCTTTATACTTTATGCACCCTTGAACGGAGAGAATATCATGGCCCCCGAAACAATAGAAATGGTGCAGGAAAGCTTTAAAAAAGTTGTTCCAATTGCAGGAGCCGCTGCAGATATTTTCTATCTCCGTCTATTTGAAATTGCGCCAGAGGTGCGGCCTATGTTTCCTGAAAATATGGTGAAGCAAAAAGGCAAACTTATGCAGATGCTGGGAACTGCTGTTCAAAACCTGCACCGGCTGGAAGAGGTCCTTCCCGCCATTCAAGAACTTGGAGCCAAGCACATTGATTACGGTGTAAAGGATACACATTATGACGCAGTTGGCAGTGCCCTTTTATACACTCTTGAAAAAGGGCTGGGCGATGATTGGACACCAGAACTGAAAAGCAGCTGGACAGAAGTTTACACCGCCCTCGCAACCATCATGAAAGGCGCCGCTGCCGCACGGCAAGCAGCGGCATAAAACTCATTGTATCAAGGGACAATATCCACAAAGTATGGTAACTAACAGATTGGATTTGGAAAAGTCTCCACCGCGGCATTATCGTAGCATTTTAAACTAACGTGAACTAGTGCGCCGAGCTTGCAAAAGGCCCGATAACGGTACGCTTATTCGCTCGATTCAGCCTTCGGTTTTTTCTGGTATTCTTCGAAGTCACCAAGACTGCAGCTGCCCCAGGATCTGCCAAAGCTATCAAGAATGGTAATGATTTCAGCGCGGCATAACGACCCAAAAGAGTTGCTGTAGGCATAGCGCTCCTCGCGCATCAAGCCCCGACATTCACGCGGCAACTTATTCATATACCCTTTGCGTCCGATCGATTCGAAAAAAATGGTGCTGTCATCAAGAATGATAGACTGGCGCAAGCTCCGCATCGGTACGCAGTGCTTAACCTTACCGGTCGCCTCATATTCTTCCATGATACGTTTGCGTCGTTTTTCACCGCGCAAAGCAAGTCTACCTTTCGGCTTCGTCTCTTCGGCTTGTTGTTTTTCAGCAGAATCCTTTTGCGCGTCCTCTTGGGCAACAGCTGTCGGCAGCGCAAATGTCATCGCTAACAAAAATACAGATATAAATCTTATGTGGTTCACGTTAATTCCCGTGTTGAAAGTCTATACTGCACCATTTAACGCAAATTTTATGAACGAAAGCTGAACACTATTGTTAACGCTCAACTTGGCATAACCCTCAAATCCAATGGCACTAAAGCGCCTCAATTTCCTTTTGCATCAAAGCCCGCAAGTAAGCACCCAGGTTGGCCAGCGCAATTTGTTCTTTTTTCCCCACTTTAGTGAGCGTGTCATCAAACGCCAGGCCGTGCACCTGTGCGATCTGAAGCAGATAAGCAACAAAAGCGTCTGCCCGCGCTCTGATCAACCATAGAAAAACGCCGTGAGGCAAACCCTGCTCGTCGCATCCGCTTCGAAACGTTTGAACCAGATGGGGCAGCAAATTATCGCCAATACTGCGCAGGCCAATGCAAAAAGCCTCAAAAGGAGGTATCGGATCGCCGCTCTCATCGCCGCTATCTTGTTGGCAGGAAGCAACCCGCTCTAGTTCGCGCACCATCACATCAAGTTCGCTGTCCAGCTTTTGGGCCAGTTCATCGCTTACTTTTTGCTCAGACGGAGACAAAATAGAGCGTCCAGACGTTTCCATGCCTTGCAAACTGGCACTGATAAAATCAACAATCGTCGCCTGTTCTGGCATCTAAACTCCTATTTTTCCGATAATATCTATACAGTTAGATATGGTTTGCGCCAAGTTTTCAGTCCAATCGCAGATTATTTGCGTAAACTGGTTTAGAATTATCAAATCAACAACCATGAGACTGAACCTATGCTTGACCTATACCTTTCCGCCGCAACCGTTCTCGGTATCGTCCTCGTTGCCCTCTGGCTAATTAGCATTTTGATCGGAAGAGTAAGTTTCATCGATGCCTTTTGGGGCGTTGGTTTCGTTGTTGTGGCCTGGGTCGCAGCCTCTAATTTGGCCGAAATTGGACCCATGCAAATGGTTGTCTTGGCCATGGTTTCCCTTTGGGGCTTGCGCTTGGGCCTTTATCTACTGCGGCGGTTTTTGCACGATGGTGAAGACAACCGCTATGTACGGATGACCAAAGGTAAGGAAGGCCTGTCTCGTCATTTCTTCACGCTTTGGTTTGTGTTTGGTCTTCAGGGTGTGTTGATGTTGATGATCAGTGCGCCTTTGATTTCCGTCATGGCACAGCCTGCGACGCAGCTGGATATATTCGTATTCGCGGGCATCGGCCTTTGGGCCGTGGGGGCATTCTTTGAATGGATGGGGGATCTGCAGCTATCAAAGTTCAAGGCTGATCCCGCCAGCCAAGGCAAAGTGCTGGATAGCGGCCTATGGGCATGGACACGCCACCCCAACTATTTCGGCGATACCTGTGTGTGGTGGGGTATTTGGCTGGTCGGCCACGACCTAACGGTACTATTTGCGCCGGCCTTAATGACATTCCTCTTGATGAAATGGTCAGGGGTGCCATTGCTGGAAAAAGGCCTCAAAAAACGCCGGCCTGGGTACGAAGATTATATCAAGCGCACCAGTAGTTTTTTCCCGCGTCCACCAAAAGCAACCTAATTGAAAACAGAATTGCCTGCTGGTTCAAGCCGAACCAGCAGGCAATTCAAATAGTTTCAACGCACACTAGGCAGAAAAAAGCTGCCTCGTTACTCAGGTTGCTCGTACGTAGTGCCCTCACCTGCCTTTTGCATCAGGCTCTTCGCTTGCTTGTTCTTAAAGAGTTCAAGGCGGGTGCGCACAGGTTTGCGCGGCCAATGGTTGTTTTCTAGATCAGCATCCGCCGTTTCCCGGTGTGGATCAAGCGTGATCGATTTGATTTCCTTATCACTGGTCACCAATTTGATCACATTGTTGGGGTTGCGGCGCCAAAGCTGGGCCGGCCAACGACGTGTCTCGCTGGTGCCGTCAGCATAGTCAATCTGCACGATCACCGGCATCACAAGGCCGCCTTTGTTAGAAAACTCCAGAAAATAGAAATTCTCTTTGGTCTCAAGCAATTCCTTTTCCCAATCAGCCAGCCCTTCCACATATTTAGCAAAGCTACTGCGGTCAGCATCGGTCACAGCGTAACCATCGTTTCTATTGTAGAAGTCCTGCAGTTCGGGGCGCTCTAATATGCGGCGACGGTTGTCAGCGTGGCGCTGCTGCACCATGGTTTTACCCAGCTCTTCGTCGCGTTCGCGCTTGTAGGCCATCTCCGCATCGGGATCTTTGGTGTTGACCGTGCCCCAGGTTACCCGGTCGAGCGAGATGTCAACATGGTCGGTTGAATAAAACCAGCCGCGCCAGAACCAATCCAAATCGTACCCAGACGCATCCTCCATGGTGCGGAAGAAATCAGACGGATAAGGCCGCTTGAACATCCAACGCTGGGCATACTCCTTGAACGCATGGTCAAATGCTTCGCGGCCCATGACAGTTTCTCGCAGAATATTAAAGGCAACCGATGGTTTTCTGTAGGCATTTTGGCCAAACTGGATAAGCGACTGCGGATCAGTCATCACCGGCATCTGGTTTTTGCTGGTCATGAAAGGAACAATAGTTTCCGGCGAACCAATATTGCCCGGCCAGCCTTCTTCCCATTCGCGGTGCGCAAGCCCCTGAAGGAAGGTGTTGAAGCCTTCATCCATCCAAAACCAGTCACTTTCGGGCGTATTTACGATCATGGGGAAATAGTTATGCCCCACTTCATGAATGATCACGCCGATGAGACCGTATTTGATGCGACGGCTATAGGTGCGTTCGCCGGTTTTCTTGTCTTCGGTTGGGCGCGGCGGATTGAAACTGATCATCGGGTATTCCATCCCGCTGGTCGCCGAGTTAACCGACTGCGCAACTGGGTAGGGGTAAGGGAAAGTATATTTGGAATAAACCTCCAGTGTATGCACCACCGCTTCGGTGGAGTATTTGTCCCACAGCGGCATGCCTTCTTCCGGGTAGAAAGACATAGCCATAATAGTGCGGCCATCGCTTTCCTGTTTGTAGCCCATGGCATCCCAGACAAACTTTCGCGAGGTGGCGAAGGCAAAATCACGGACATTTTCAGCTTTGAAATTCCAGGTGGATTTTGTCTGTGATTGCTCGGCTTGACTGGCGAGCGCTTCATCGCGAGTAACGATCATCACCGGGCGGTCAGCAGTGCGCGCTTCGGCTAAACGGTCGCGTTGTTCGCGCGTCAGTACCTTTTTGGCATTTTGGAGTTCACCAGTTGCGGCGATGATATGATCATCCGGCACGGTGATTTCCACGTCGTAAGTGCCGAACTCGGTCTGAAATTCACCGAGCCCGTAAAAGGTGCGATTATTCCAGGCTTTGGCGTCGGTGTAGCCAGCAACCCGCGGGTACCACTGGCCCAGATTATATATCTTGTTGCCGTCTTTTTCAAAATGGTGCCATCCGGATCGTTTGATCGGAATTTTTTTAGATTCGATGATGTTGTAGGACCAGGCAATACCGAAAGCGATAGTGCCACCCGATTTTAGCACCTTCGGTAGGTCTATCCGCATCATAGTGCCGACGATAGCATGGGGTAGCGGGTCGCCATTTTTGTCGGTCACCGCAGAAATTTTGAAGCCACCGTCGAATTCCTGGCGGTATTTTTCGTGGCGCAGCGCCGAAAACGACATGCGGGTGGTGGAATTGGTAGGTTGGGTCAGGTGATCATCAGAGTGTTTGGCAAATCGGTTTTGGTCCAGCCGCACCCATATATAATCAAGCGCATGGGGGGAATTATTTTTGTATGTGATCGTCTCGGAACCCGTGATCGACTGATTGTCGTCGTTCAGTTCAACCTTAATCTTATAATCGGTTTGCTGTTGCCAGTATCCGGGGCCTGGCTTGCCGGACGCAATGCGCTGATCATTGGGGGTTGCTAGCGCCTCGTTTAGTTGGCGAAATTTATCTTCATGATGTGGCTGCTTGGACTGCTTCACCTGTGCTGCCGCTGCGCCGGTTATCAGCAACGCTGCCGCGGCAATGGTTGCGATAATTTTGAACTGATTGAACATATGACGATCCCCTTTATGCGTGCCACCCCGGCACTTCCTGCGACGATGTTCTTGTGCCCAATATTGGAGCCCAGTAAATAAAATTACCTAATGCAACTTCGCAAGCGCCGCCACGATAACCGGTGCCGAATTGTTTGGCAATCATCGACAAAAATTTAGCCAGAATGACTATTTAACGGTTAATTTTCTGTCAAAACCAGCAGTTTCACCTGTTGATATATAACTTTAGTTTTAATAGTTTTTAATATTGATTATTAGTCGCAAATACGACATATTCATTTTGTAACCAGCGGTTAGCTATCGGAGCACCGTTTTTACGTTACCCGTACCGGTCTGACAGCGGGACGGTTTCAGGTTATCTGTTGGCCCAGGCTCCTGACATTCTTCTGACCTCACCTGAAGGTCAAAAGAAAAAGGCCGCCCGGGTGATCAACACAGATCAACCGGGCGGCCTTCTAATTCTCTGAGTTTTAAAATTACTAATTCAGCGACTTATTGATCTCTTCAACCATTTTCTTGGCATCGGAAAACAGCATCATCGTGTTGTCGCGGAAAAACAGTTCGTTATCCACACCGGCGTAGCCACTGCTCATCGAACGTTTGATGAATAAAACCGTAGCAGCTTTTTCAACATCCAAAATCGGCATGCCGTATATGGCGCTTGTTTTATCGGTTTTGGCGGCCGGGTTGGTGACATCGTTAGCACCAATCACAAAGGCAACATCTGCGCCTGCGAACTCACTGTTGATGTCTTCAAGCTCGAACACTTCGTCGTACGGCACTGATGCTTCGGCCAGCAGCACATTCATATGCCCCGGCATCCGGCCTGCGACTGGGTGAATGGCATAGGCCACATCAACACCCTCTGCCTTAAGAATATCGCCCATTTCCTTCAGGGCGTGCTGCGCCTGCGCCACCGCCATGCCGTAACCAGGCACGATGATCACTTTGCCTGCATTTTTCATAATGAAGGCGGCATCTTCGGCAGAGCCCTGTTTTACAGGCCGGGTTTCCGCGCCCAGCGGACCAGCAGCAGCCGAATCCTCGCCGCCGAAACCACCAAGGATAACCGAGATGAAACCCCGGTTCATGGCTTTACACATGATGTAGGACAGGATCGCACCCGACGAGCCCACCAGCGCGCCAGTAACAATAAGAGCGGTGTTTTGCAGCGTGAAGCCAATGCCAGCCGCCGCCCAGCCAGAATAGCTGTTAAGCATGGACACCACCACCGGCATATCAGCGCCGCCAATGGGAATGATCAGCAAGAAACCAATGATAAAACTCAGAGCTGTCACAATCCAGAAAATGCTCATGCCACCAACCATTGCGCTTTGGTCCACTGCGAACCACGCAATACCACCAACAATGCCAGCGGCAAGAACAAGGTTAATCAGGTGACGTGCAGGCAGCATAATCGGCGCGCCAGACATGGTGCCGTTCAGCTTGGCAAAGGCAATAACCGAGCCCGAAAAGGTAATCGCGCCGATGGCGATACCCAGCGACATCTCGATTTTGGAGGCCATAAACATCTGGCCCATTGCGTCGGCGATACCAAAGGCACCGGGGTTCAAGAAGGCACTACCCGCAACCAACACGGCTGCCAGACCCACAAGGCTGTGGAATGCCGCCACAAGCTGCGGCATATCGGTCATGGCAATACGGCGCGCGGTGATGAAACCAATGGCGCCGCCAACAACAACCGCGCCGATTATCCAGTCGTAGCTAACGATATCCGGGTTCAATACGGTGGTGATAACCGCGATAGCCATGCCCAGCATACCGAACATGTTACCAGTGCGGCTGCTTTCAGGGCTTGAAAGCCCGCGCAGGCTCATAATGAAGAAAACAGCAGCTACCATATAGGCGACAGCCGTCATATCGACGAAAAACTGATCCATTGTCGGTGCTCCCTATTTCTTTTTCTTATACATGGCGAGCATACGTGCCGTGACGGCAAACCCCCCAAATATATTAATCGACGCCAGGCCAATAGCGATGGCACCGAGTATTTTGGAAATACTCGCACCTTCTGGGCCAACCGCGATGACAGCGCCTACAATAATCACACTGGAAATGGCGTTTGTTACGCTCATCAGCGGTGTGTGCAGCGCCGGGGTTACCGACCAGACCACATAATATCCGACGAAAATCGCCATGATAAAAATGCTAAACTGCTGGACGAATGGACTAATCACTAATTCGGTCATTTGTCGCCTCCTGTCAGGCGTGGATGGATGATTGCACCGTCCCTGGTGACAAGGCTCTCGGTAACAATCTCGTCTTCAAAATCTATCACAAGCGCGCCTTCATTGACGTGCGGCGTGATGAAATGCATCAAGTTCCGCGCATAAAGCGCCGATGCGTCCGCCGCCAACCGCGACGGTACGTTCCGGTGGCCCAAGATGGTAACACCGTCAACGTCAACCACTTCGCCGGCTTTCGAGAGCGCGCAGTTACCGCCCATTTCAACCGCCAGATCAACGATCACGCTGCCGGGCTTCATTGACCTAACCATTTCTTCGGTGATCAACACCGGCGCTGGACGCCCGGGAATAAGCGCCGTGGTGATGGCAATATCCTGTTTTGCCAGTGTTTCGGCGATCAGCTTGGCTTGCTTTGCTTTATATTCGTCGCTCATTTCCTTGGCATACCCGCCCGAGGTTTCGGCATCGGCGGTTTCTTCGTCTTCCACCATCACGAACTTGCCGCCCAGACTTTCAACCTGTTCCTTGGTGGAGGGGCGAACATCGGTTGCGCTGACAACAGCACCCAGCCGCTTAGCCGTTGCGATTGCCTGCAAGCCGGCAACGCCGACACCCATAACCAAAACCTTGGCTGGAGCAACGGTGCCCGCTGCTGTCATCATCATCGGGAACGCACGACCGTATGCCTCTGCGGCATCAATCACCGCCTTGTAGCCTGCCAAATTACTTTGGCTGGACAGCACGTCCATGGACTGAGCCCGGGTTATCCGCGGCACAAACTCCATCGCCACTGCCATCAGGCCAGCGTCTGCGTATGCCTGCAAGCGGTCTCCATCAACATAAGGGTTTAAGGTTGCCAGCTGTAACGCACCTTTTTTGGCCTTCGCCGCGTCATCGCCTTCCAGACCTTGCACTGAAAAAATCACGTCGGCGTCACCGACTGTAGCTGCCAGATCGGCAGTGATCGTCGCGCCGGCCGCTTCGAACGCGGCATCTGTAATAGAAGCCGCAACACCAGCTCCCGCTTCAATACAAACGTCAAATCCAAGACCGACTAGCTTTTTCACTGTATCGGGTGATGCTGCTACGCGCTTTTCCGCTTCGCGCCTTTCCCGTATAACTCCTAGTTTCATGAACATTCTCCGTGAAACTGTTATTGTAAATCGAATAACGTCAGACTGTTTTGAGCACCAAACGCAAACAGCCAATAACACGCTGTTTGCAACATTGCTCCCAAAGGTCGCCTTCGCTGTGATCGAAAAGGTAACGAAAATGACGCCCGGCGCAAGTTTCTTTCTTTCAATCCTGAAAAATGATGGTTTTCGATGATAAAAATAGGAACAATTTTATCTTTACCATTTTGTTAACCGGTGTCCTGAAATGATACAGCCTACGTCCTAAAAGCGGGCGGAATATTAACGAATAGGCAACAGGCGCAAACAAAAGTCATGACACAGAAATCCGTTCTCATTATCGAAGATGAATTTACCCAGAGCGCCCTGCTTGAAGGCATTGTCAAGCGGGCGGGTCACTTACCCCATGTCGCCTACAGCGGCAGCGACGCGCTGGCCTTCATGGCTGATAAACAAAGCGGTGATATCGACATTGTCTTGCTGGACCTCGTTATGCCAGGCATGGACGGCATCGAAGTTCTGCAAAAGCTACGCCCACGCTGGCCTAGCCTGCCAGTGATCATGCTAACATCTCAGTCTTCCATCACGACGGTGGTGGACGCTATGCGCGCCGGAGCCAATGATTTCATTGTCAAACCCGCCAGTGCAGAACGCATTCGCTCCGCGATTAACGCCGGGTTAGAGACAGCGTCTTTCGTCGGAGAAATTGAACCCATGCGCCTTGGTATGGCCGTTGCTGGATTTTCAAATCTGATCGGCGAAAGTGATGCTATGCGGCGAGCGGTCAGGCTGGCCGAACGCGCGGCCGGTGCCAGCATCCCCGTGCTTATTGACGGCGAATCGGGGGTTGGCAAGGAGGTATTTGCCCAGGCAATTCACGCGGCCAGCGACCGGGCTGACCGACCATTCGTGGCGGTGAACTGTGGTGCTATCCCGGAAAATTTGGTCGAAAGTATTCTTTTTGGCCACGAAAAAGGGTCTTTTACCGGTGCTACAGAGAAACGCGCCGGTAAATTCGCAGAAGCTGACGGCGGCACGCTATTTCTCGACGAAGTCGGCGAGCTACCTGCAGACATTCAGGTAAAATTATTGCGCGCTTTACAGGAAAAAGAAATTGATCCTGTTGGCGGACGAACGAGCCTACCGGTAGACATCCGGGTAATTTCCGCAACCAACCGTAATTTGGGTGAGTTGGTTTCAGAGGGCGGCTTTCGTGAAGACTTGTTTTACCGCTTGAATGTATACCCGATCACCCTGCCACCCCTGCGCGATCGCAAAGAAGATATTCCTGCTTTGGTGTCTCATTTTTTGAAATTGATTCCAGAAATGGAGGATCTGCCAGCCCGAACAATTTCACCCACTGCCCTACCCGCGTTGGCAGCGTATCACTGGCCCGGCAATATCCGCCAACTGCAAAATGCTCTGTTCAGGGCGGTCATCCTTTCAGATCACGAGCGGTTGGAAATCCAGGATTTCCCGCATCTGGAAGCGGCGGGCACTGCCACGCGGGACTCGTTCGACCACCCTATTGCCCCTCACGGCGGTCACCCCTCTGCACCCTTAACCGCTTTTTCCGCTGGCATGCCAGCCGGTGATACCGTAATTAGCTTGATAGCTGGCGGCGGGCATTTTCGCTCCCTCGCAGACATCGAAGCGGAAATTATCCGCCGAACCATCACTCACTATGATGGTAAAATGGCCGAGGTTGCACGGCGTTTGGGTATCGGGCGATCAACCTTGTACCGCAAACTGGACGATTATGGTTTGAAACGGTAGGAGCTCAATTTGATTGGTGTTTTTGATTCTGGGTCAGGTGGACTGACCATATTGAAAACACTGACCGAGCGGCTTCCGGATCAGGATTTTCTTTATTTCGGCGATCACGGCAACGCGCCCTACGGCCACCGCAGCAACGAGCAAATAGTAGAACTCACCAAAACAGGCGTAACACAGCTTATGGATGCGGGCTGCACCCTTGTTATTCTTGCTTGCAACACAGCAGCAGCGATTGCGCTTCGCAGCCTGCAGGAAAACTGGTTGCCTACGCATTTCCCCGAAAACAGAATTCTCGGCGTACTTGTCCCGATGGTAGAGGCAATTACCGGTGTCCCGTGGTCGCAGCAAAACAGTTCACCAATCGGCAGCGGTGAACGCATTCTTTTGCTGGCTACCCAAAAAACTGTCGCAAGCGATGCTTACCCGCAAGAGGTTGCCAAGCGTGCGCCCCAGGTTGAGTTGATCCAAAAAGCCTGCCCCGGATTGGTTGATGCCATCGAGGGCGGCGCAGGCCCAGCGCCCCTGCAAGGCTTGATAAATGGCTTCATTAGCGAAATAGACACCGGCGGCATCACGAAAGCTGTTCTTGGCTGCACTCATTTCCCGCTGATAGAAGACTATTTTCGAACAGCACTCGCAAATGACATTTCTATATTATCACAACCCCAAATTGTCGCGAATGCACTGGTCGATTATCTGGACCGCCACAAGCAGTATGCGAAAGCGGGCTCTGGTCAAGCGGGCTCTGGTCGTGTCAGCTTAATGACAACCGGCGAGCCAGAGGCCGTCAATGCAGTGTCACGCCGGTTCGTGGACGAGCAAATAAAATTCATAGCCGCCGATCAACAATAATAGTCACGGAGTGTTGTCATGCACGAAAATCGCTACGCCGGGCCAGTGATCCTGAGCCTTGGTCTTCGGCCATTTTTTCTAGTGGCCGGTTTATCAGCGGCGGTCCTTGTGCCGGTGTGGCTGTATCTATTCACGCACGGCGGCAATATAGGCGTGACCGATCCCTTGCGCTGGCATATCCATGAAATGTTTTTCGGCTATCTAGCGGCGGTGGTGACTGGCTTTGTATTGACTGCAATCCCGAATTGGACCGGACGCCCACCCCTTGCCGGGCTGCCGCTTTTGGGACTAGTCCTATTGTGGGCAGCAGGCAGAGCAGCGATGATGCTCTCAATCAATTACGGTCTCGCGGCAGCCATCGACAGTTTGTTTCTGTTAGCAGTAGCTGCAACAGTAAGCCGCGAAATAATCTCAGGTAAAAATTGGCGCAACTTCCCTGTAGCAATAGTGATTAGCCTGCTGGCTATCAGCAACATAGCTTTTCATATGGAAATGCTCGCGGTCATCAACGGTGACCTGGC
>JAJFIU010000036.1 GCA_021774695.1 Alphaproteobacteria bacterium
ATGCAGGCGGGTGCATCACTGGTTGTGCCTAGCCAGCACGAAGAACGCGCGCTGTATGTTATCAAAGGCTCAATTGCGCTGGGCGATGAGCATATAGGCGCGGCAACCATGGTTGTGCTGCGCGAAGGTGAAGAAGTGCCCGTTGTGTCGGCAAGCGGTGCCCATCTGGCGCTTATCGGCGGCGACAAGCTGCAGGTGCCGCGCCGCCTGTGGTGGAATTTCGCCCACACAGACATGGCTAAAATCGATGACGCCAAACAGCGCTGGAAAAACCGCGAATTCGCAGAGGTGCCCGGAGACGAAGAGTTTATCCCGCTACCGGAATAAACTCTGTTCGTCTAACTATGGCCAGCTGTCATTTCTTCCAGCCAGCCCAGCCCGGCCCGCGCAGGGCAACACCCGGTGTGGCACCTGTGTGCTCGCCGTCTTTCAACACCTGAACACCGTTGACAACCACATGGTTCACACCGGTTGAATATTGGTGAGGATTATCGAACATCGAATGGTCCTGAATGGTTTGTGGGTCAAAGACCACAATGTCAGCGAAATAACCTTCTTTTAGGCGGCCACGCTCGCGCAACTTGAGATTTTCGGCAGGCAGCGAGGTCATTTTGCGCACCGCCTCTGCCAGAGTAAGCGCCCCTTCGTCGCGCACATATTTAGCATAAACCCGTGCGAAATTGCCGTAGGCCCGAGGGTGGGTACCGCTGAGTGTAAAGGGTAACTCTGTTGCAGGCGCGCCGGCATCCGAACCAAAACTCATCCATGGCTGCTGGATTTTCTTGGTGATGTTTTCCTCTGACATAATGAAATAGGCGGTACCAACCCGACTGCCATCTTCCACAACCAAATCCATTGCTGTTTCAATTGGCCCCTTGCCGCGCATTGCAGCCACTTCCGCCAGTGTTTTACCGGTCAGTGGTTTGAGGTCTGGGTTTTTAAAACCCATCAACAATAGTTTGTCAGCGCCGCCCGCCGCCAGATACAGGTTTTCCCAATCTTGCGGGGTTGCTATCTCAGCAATCAGCCGCTCCCGGATGATGGGGTCTTGAAGCCGTTCGGCCCAATCATCATAGCCACCTTCCTGCACCCACGGCGGCATCATCGCATCCAGACCAGTGGCACCGGCAGTATAGGTATACATGTCAGCGGTAATTTGTAGCCCTTCGGCGCGCGCGGCCTCAACCATGGCAATCACACTGTCCATCTTGTTCCAGTTACCGGTACCGGCTGCTTTCAAATGGTATATTTCGGCTGGCGCGTCCGTCTCGCGGGCGATGGTGATCAACTCGGCGACTGCTTCCTCGAACCGGTCACCTTCGCTGCGCATATGGGAGATATACATGCCGCCGTAGCCGGACGCAGTGTCCATAAGGGCAATCAACTCAGCGGTGTCAGCATAAGACGCAGGTGCGTAAATTAAAGAAGAACCAATGCCTAACGCGCCCTCTTCCATTGCTGCAGCCACCAGTGCCTGCATCTCTGCAATTTCGGCGGTGGTGGCTTTGCGGTCTTCATAACCGAGAACGTGAATACGCGCTGTTGTTGCGCCCATAAAAGAGGCCACATTCGGTGATACGCCCTTGGCCTCCAGATGCTCCAGATACCCGCCGAGGCTGGTCCAGGGCACGTCGAATTTGAGGTCACCTTGCCGGCTCTGTGTGGTTTCTTTCATCACATCATTAAGCGGCCCCATCGACGAGCCTTCGCCGAACACTTCGGTGGTAACCCCTTGGCGAATATCACTTTGGCCCCTGCCGTCAACCAACAAGGTTTCGGTGGCCCAACTGAGAACATTGATAAAGCCCGGGGTAACCGCTTTGCCGTTTGCATCGATGGTGTTTTTTGCTTCAGCCGCGCTCAGGTCGCCGATCATGATGATTTTATCACCGATCACGCCGATATCAGCGTCTTGCGGCTCGCCGCCACTGCCGTCGTAAATCATACCGTTTGCGACAATAAGATCATATTGGGTTTGCTTGTCCGGGGTTTGAGACGACAGCGTAACCAGCCCAACAACCACAAGGACAGCGACAGCCACTAGCAAAATACGTTTCATTGATTTCCCCCTTTAACGACCAAACGATAATTGAACAAAAATATAACCGCCTGCAGCTTTTGACACAAGGCATGTGCGGCAGATTGCCTTGCGGAAGACAAACGGCCCAAATTAAACTATAGTAGTTGGGTCAAACATTAATGGAGGGTTTTATGTTACAGACATTGCGCGCGGTGGGCACCGCGTTCTTGTTGGCGACTTTTGGGTATGCAGCCGTATCAGCCGACACCATCACACCAGAAATATATATGAACTGGGAACGGGTTGCAGGGGCGCAACTTTCGCCTGACGGCAATCAAATTATTTATGTTCGCTCACGCGTTGACCAGATGAAAGACAAATGGTCTTCGGAAATCTGGTTGATGAACGCTGACGGCAGTAAAAACAGATTCCTGACCAAAGGCGCGGGCATGCGTTGGTCTCCAAGTGGTGACCGGGTTGCTTACATTACCGCGGCTGACGACAAAACCGCACAAATATTCGTTCGCTGGATGGACGATGAGGGCGCTGTTAGCCAGTTAACCCACGGGCAAAACCCGCCCAAAATGATACGCTGGTCACCGGACGGGAAATCAATTGCATTCCGGTCCCGGGTTCCCGCGTCAAGCGAATGGAAAATCTCCATCGCCGCACCGCCGAAAGGTGCGAAATGGACTGAAAATATAACTGTGATCGACAGCCTGCATTACCGGCAAGACCGGGTCGGTGCGATCAGCGGATTTGACCATTTGTTCACGGTACCGTCAGAGGGCGGCACCGCCCGTCAGTTGACCGAAGGGCGCTGGCACACAGTTTCGCGTTTCTCCGGCATGATCGGCAATGCCGCTTATGCCTTCACACCGGATGGCAGTGCGATTATTTTTGACGGCAACGGGCCTGAGGGCGATGTTGAAGAAACCAAATATAATTCGCACATTCACAAGCTGGATATTGCTTCGCGCGAGATTACAACCCTTACCAAAGCGCCGGGATATTGGTCTTCGCCAGCGGTTAGCCCGGACGGCAAAACCATTGTTTACGCCGGGAAAGTCGATGTGATCAGCACCTACGGCACCGACGAAGTGCGGGCAATTAATATGGACGGCACCGATGAGCGCATGATCAACAACGACCTGCCCTCAGGCGCTGGTGGTTTCATGTTTAGCCGCCGCAGTGACAGAGTTTATTTTGCCGCACGCACCAAAGGCGAAAGTCAGGTAATGCGTCTGCGCTTGAATGGCCGCTTGGAAGCGATCACCGAGGGTAGCCAGATGGTAAGTCTGGAAAGCATGACAGCAGCCGGTAAATTTGTTGGCCGCTACCGTGATGCCACCACCGACTACAACCTTGTTGTCGGCGATGTGTCTGACGGTGAACTAACACAGCTGACAGCACTTAATGATGACATTATGGCAGGCATTACGCCGGGTGCGCTTGAGGAAATCTGGTACGACAGCAGCGACGATACCCGCGTGCAAGGCTGGGTGATGACACCGCCTGATTTTGACCCCAGCAAAAAATATAAGATGCTGCTCTATATCCACGGTGGGCCGCACGGCATGTACGGCGTGAACTTCAACTTCCTGTGGCAGGCGCTTGCAGCCAAAGGCTATGTGGTGGTTTACACCAATCCGCGTGGTTCGGTTGGTTACGGCAGCGATTTCGCTAATGCTATCGACAACCGCTATCCCGGTCGCCGCGATTTTGACGACCTGATGGCAGGTGTCGACACTGTGGTTAACCGTGGCTACATCGACGAAAGCCAGATGTATGTTGCCGGTTGCTCCGGCGGCGGCGTGCTAACCACATGGGTTGTTGGCAACACCGACCGCTTTGCGGGTGCTGCGGCCCTGTGCCCGGTGATCAACTGGATCAGCTTTGCAGGCACTGCCGATATTGTGGCGTGGGGCAACAAGCGCTTCCGTACACCTTGGTGGGAAAATCCAGAGCTATGGATGAAGCACAGCCCGCTAATGCGCGCACCGCACATCAAAACACCAACGCTGTTCATGACCGGTGACAAGGACCTGCGCACGCCGCTGGCCCAAGCCGAGGAAATGTATACAGCGCTGAAAGTGGTGGGCACACCGACGAAACTTGTGGTGATCAAGGATGAATACCACGGCACCACGAGCATTCCGTCCAATATGCTGCGAACCATTGCCATTCTGGATAAATGGTTCAAGGAATGGAAAAAAGAATAGCGAACTATTGATCATTGGCGGCAGCTACGGCTGCCGCCACCAACAAATTTATGCGACTAAGCGGTTTTACTACCGCTTTTTTTCACTGCAAAATACCCGCCAATCGCTGCCGATGCGGTGATAAAACCACCCCATAGCATATCGGCGACAACTACTTTCAAGGGCCAGTCCTTGAGAGTTGCGAAGTTGGTCAGGTCGTAGGTGCCGTAAGCAATGATCCCGAACAGTGCACCGTTTACAGCGGCTTTTCTCAGGTCACCAGCTGCACCCGCGGGAATGCTGACAAAATAGGCGATGCCGCCAATATACATGGCGTAAAACACAACAGCAGCACCCCAATTGACAGTATCCGCCATCAAATGGCCGATGGTTTCTGCGTAAAAATCGACAGCGATCAGCCCGAGCCAAACGGCGTCAAAAATCACGAATACAATCAAAACACCAACGTAAGCCTTTAAGAAATTCATTGTGCCTCCTTTCAGTTTGTTGCCCTTTAAACGTATAAATTTTGCCACTGGATTAAACTAAGTCTTCAATTCTTGAATTTGAGCCTGTAAACAGGCGTTGATCACTGGAACAATCCCACAAAAGAAAGCCTCACGGCAATGACCAACATCCAAAAGCATTATGCGCTTGCACTGCACGGCGGCGCTGGTGCTGCAAAAGGCCGCGACTACGGCGAGGCCGAGCGCCATCTGGCGGCACTGGCCAAAACCGGCGAAGACATGCTCAAGGACGGTGCGTCTGCGGTTGATGTGGTCGAAAAAATGGTCATGGAAATGGAAGCCTCTGGCCTTTATGTGGCAGGCCGGGGCTCTGCCACCAATAATGCGGGTTATGTGGAAATGGACGCCGCGATTATGGACGGCGCCGCCCGCAATGCCGGTTCGGTTGCCGCCATCCGCGACATTGTCCACCCGATCAGCGCAGCCCGCGCTGTGATGGACCAGACCCCCTATGTGATGCTGGCCGGCGACGGTGCAACCAAGTTTGCCACCGCTCAGGGATTAACGATGGTTGATAATCTTGCCGATTATTACACCCTGCCTGCAGGCACCACGCTTGCAGATACCCAAACCGAAACCCTGTCGCACGGCACAGTGGGTGCAGTTGCCCTGGACACATCGGGCAGGCTTGCGGCAGCAACCTCGACCGGCGGCGTATTCGGCAAACCCGAAGGTCGCCTTGGCGACACCCCTGTTACTGGCATTGGCAACTGGGCCGACGGTGAAGTTGCAATCTCATGCACGGGAATCGGTGAATATTTCATTCTGGCGGGCGGCGCGGGCAAAATTGCTAACGCAATTGAGATGGCCGGCGACACTCTCAAGCAAGCGGTGTGGCGCATGCTGGATGATGTGGAAAGCCTTGGCGGCGACGGCGGTGTCATCGCAGTTAATAAAGCCGGTGAGATCATCATGGCCTATAATTCAGAAGGCATGAAGCGCGCCAGCGTCAGCAGCGCGTCGGCACTGTCAGCCACAACCTTCGACCCCAGTGATTGATAAGTTTTCTAGCCCGCCGCTCTGATCATCTCGAAAACAGCATCGCGTTCGTCCAGCACCAGTAACAACGCCAAATCGCCCGGTTGCAGGTCTTCCAGAATAAGGGCTGTACCCGCAGGCGGGCTGGCAGCCTTGCGTATAACCGCAGGGTCCAAGCCGTTGCTTAAGCAGGCTTTTTCAATCAGATTACTGGTTTCTCCCAGCTCCCGCCCGCGCAAATAATATTCCAACTCAACAATCACAACGCGGTCAGGCTCAAATGCTAGTGCGCTGTTGGTCAGATCTGCAATATCGGTGTCGGAGCGGTCTCCGGCATGGCCTAGCAACAGAAATTTTCGTTTCGCTGGTACATGCGCCAGCGCTTCGGAAACCGCCTCAACCGAGTGCGGATTGTGGGCAAAATCAACAAAAACCCGCGCGCCTTTGGCGTCAAATTCGTTGCACCGGCCAGGGTTATCTTCCGGTTTACTTTCAAACCGGGTTAACCCACCAAGAATAGCCGCGTCCGATAAGCCCAAAGCTTTGGCCAGACAAAGTGCACCCATGACATTACGAATATTGAACTGCGCCAAACCGTCCATGGTTATTGGTGCATCGGCCGCAGCCAGCACTTCAGATGTTTGCGCTCCATCAAAATAATGAATCATGCCGTCTTTGAGCCAACAACACAGGCCCCCGGACGCGCGCGCCGCAACAACCTCAGGAGTATCAGGGTCTAGCGAAAACCAACACACCTGTCGCTCGGCCTTGCGGCCATTGTTGACCACCAGCGGGTCATCGGCGTTCAAAACCAATATGCCGTCAGTTGCCAACGTGCGCGCCACCGCAAATTTGGCGTCTGCCAACGCCTCAACCGTGTTGACCCCGTATTGGCCCAAATGATCAGCGGCAATATTGGTCACCAATGCTGCCTGCGCCTGCCTGAGCGGCAATCCGCGCCTGAGAATACCGCCGCGCGCTACCTCAAGGAAAGCCAGTTGAAGGCGCTTGTCGCGCAGTAACATGCGCGCGCCGCCGGGGCCGGAATAATCGCCGTAATCCAGAATATCGTCACCGATTTTCACGTAATCAGTGGACGTAGTACCGGAAACAATGCCTTCCGCCTCACCGATTGCAGCTGACAGCCGCACGCTGGTTGATTTGCCGTTAGTGCCTGTAATCAGCGCCACTGGCAGGTTATGCAACCTGTCCCACGGAATATCATCGAAGGCTGGCAGCTCTCGCACCGGCCATGTTTCGGAGCCAATGCCGTGCCCAAGGGAAACAAAGTCGTCGTCGCTAAGGAAATCAATCGCCCGCTTTTCAGCTTCTTGCTGCAAGGCAAGCAGTTCAGGATTGGCCTCTTCACGCATAACACTCATGACATCAGCAATCAGCGCTGCCCTGTCATCCGGCACAGTGCCCAAAAGGCGGTGCGCAGTGAAATGCCAGGCAATTTGAGTGATAAATATTGCGGAATAAAGCTGATCGATAGGCGCGGAAACCGCCAAATTTAGACCGTTTTCAAACTGGCGGGCAATCACGCTTTCGGCTTGCCAACCAACATCGTCCAGCACTGCACGGGCCTCAACCGCCCACACAGTCTCAACCTTATCCAGCTCGATACCGTCAACAAAAACATCTAGGATAGCCCCGTAATGTCTCCACAGCAGACCCGGACCGGTCAGGCGGCGACTGTCATCCAAAACCAACCGCGCGTCGTCAGGTGCCGAGATCGATAGAGCGGTTTCCAACTCATCAACGGTCAAAACCATCCGCTGTCTCCCACCCTGCAAAGATACATCAGTCGCCGTCTTCAACATCGTCGCGCGCCAGGCGAACACCGCGGTCATCGCTGACCAGTTTCTGATCGTCTTCGATCAAGTCCTCGTAAGCAGCACTGACAAGTGGCTGGGTTTCGCGGGCGATACCCTCGGTTTGTTCACCATCACCGCCGAAATAGATAATCTGCTTCCAGCTACGGATAATATTATCGCCGAAAACGATCAACAGATCGCCAGCTTCGCATCCCTCCAAGCCAGCTGTAACAGCCTCCTGCTCGTCCGGAATAACGTCAATTGCATCGGCGCCAACGCCGTTGTCAATCAATGCAGCGCGCATCATTTGCGGCACTTCATCATCACCGCGTTTGCGCCGGTTATCGTCGGCTTTGCAAATATAGCGATCAAAATGACCGGCGAGCGTTGCCGCAGATTCGACGATATCCTCGTCGCGCCGATCTCCCGGGCAGGCAATAACCGCCACCCGTTTTCCGGCAACATCGAGCTGGTCAACAAGGTTTGCCATAGCAGCAAAGGCCGCAGCGTTATGGGCATAATCAAGGATCACCCTGAATGGATGCTCATCGTATACGTTCATCCGACCCGGTGCCTGGAAAAAGCTGGTGTTGAAGGTGCGCAAACCGTCACGGATTTTATCAAGATCCACGTCAAAACTGTAGGCCATAGCCGCTGCGAACATGGCGTTTTGCACATTGTGCATGGCGCGCCCTTCCATGGTTGCGCGCACCAGATGCGACCACAAAAGCGGAATATGAGTACCGTTATCATAAAGGGTAATCATGTCGCCGTTTATGCCCTTTTCCAGCACAACAGCACGGCCACCCAAATTAATATGCTGTTTCACCAGCGGATGCTCGTGGGACATAGTCACATAGAGAATATTTTTGGCATCGCAGTAATCCGCCATCATCAGGCAATTACGATCATCAGCGTTCAAGACGACAGTATCGGTTGCCGCTTCGACCACTATTCGTTTTATCGCTGCCAATTGTTCAAGGGTATCGACCCCGCCCAGCCCAAGATGGTCACTGGACACATTCAGGCATGCCGAAACGTCGGTGGTCTCGTAACCCAAACCACTGCGCACAAGCCCGCCGCGCGCGGTCTCCAGAACCGCAAAATCAACCGTAGGGTCACGCAGAACCATTTGTGCCGACCGCGGGCCGGTAGTGTCGCCCTTAACGGTTTGTTTGCCGTCCACATAAATACCGTCGGTGGTGGTTAAGCCAACCGTATGACCGCAGGTTTTCATAATGTTAGCCAGCATGCGCGACGTGGTTGTCTTGCCGTTAGTGCCGGTTATGGCAGCTATGGGAATGCGGCTGGGCGTGTCCGCCGGGAACAGCATTTCTATCACTTTGCCCGACACATCGCGCGGCGTGCCTTCGCTGGGTGCCACATGCATTCGAAAGCCGGGCGCAGCGTTCACTTCAACCATAGCGCCGCCGATATCCTTATAGGACTGGGTAATATCGTCGGTCAGAAAATCAACGCCACCAACATCAAGGCCAACAGCCTGCACCGAGCGCACCGCCATTTCCCGGTTGTCCGGGTGCACCACATCGGTCATATCAACCGCCGTGCCGCCGGTAGAAAGGTTCGCGGTTGAGCGCAGGTAAAATTCTTCGCCTTGCTTAACCACTGTGTTTTCGTCGTAACCGGCCTTTTCCATCAGGCGTGACGCCTGTGTGTCGATCTCAAGGCGGGTCAGCACTTTTTCGTGGCCCACGCCGCGGCGCGGGTCATCGTTCACTTCGTCAATAAGTTCGCTGATCGTTTTTTTGCCGTCCCCGACGACATGGCCAGGGATACGTTTCGCAACTGCGACAAGCTCATTGTTAACCACCAGCATACGGTGATCAAAACCGGTGATAAAACTTTCCACCAATACCGCGCGGCTGGTGCCTTGTTCCTTCGCTGTCGCGAATGCAGTACGTGCTTCCTCATCATTATTGATATTGATGGTGACGCCACGCCCATGGTTAGCGCTCAAGGGTTTGATCACCACCGGAAAACCAATTTTGTTGGCGGCCCGCGCGGCCTCGCGTGCACTGTAAATCATATGTTGCTGCGGGACCGGTAGGCCCAGATCGTTTAGCAGTCGGTGGGTATCTTCCTTGTCGCAGGATATTTCCACCGCAATATGGCTGGTTTCACTGGTGATGGTTGCTTGAATACGTTTTTGGTATTTGCCGTGGCCGAACTGAACCAGACTATTGCTGTTAAGCCTTATCCAGGGGATGTCGCGCTCTTCAGCTGCGGCCACCAAGGAACCGGTACTAGGGCCAAAAGCATGGCGCTGGGCGCTGCGAATGAAAGATGTTAATTCGTCGTCCCAGTCAAAATCATCTTCAATTTCATAATCAACTTGCGCCTGAACCTCAGCGGGCAATAAATGCATCAGCAACTTGATCGCCAGCTGTCCTGCCGCCAAGCCAACATCGCGGTGCTTGTAGGCATAGACCATATTATACTGGCCGGGTTCACCGGTTGAGCGGGTTCTGCCGTATGTTACTGCGTTCCCGACAACACACTGTAGCTCGATTGCCACATGCTCCATAATGTGGCCCATCCAAGTGCCTTCGTCTTCGCACAAGCGCCGCAGGAAACCACCTTGAGTTTTGTACGAGCAACCATGTTCCACCAAGCCGGGAAGTGCCGCTTTCAGACCGTCTGTGAAATCTGTGCCTAATTTTACCGAGGGCCACTGTTCCAGCACGCCCAAATCAAGCACATGACGAATGACGCGAAATTTCGCGTACATATTGGGCCCAAGATAGACATTGCTGCTAAGAATTTTCATCGATTGTCCCCACTTTTGATTTCAGGTGCTGGGATTTCGGGCATAGATTTCAAATATGCGTCGCCCGAATGTATCGCCCGAATGTATCGTCTGGTCGCTTCGGCTAGTCTCCCACCGAAATATTACAGTGCCCCTGCCCGTCTTGTGAAGGCGGAAATGCCTCGCGGTTGTTCAGGTCATAGTGGCAACCTTCATGCAGGATATCCAGCTTCAACCCGAGAAGCCCTAGCGCTTCGCCTTGGCGTGCCTGACCAAGCGAAGAATATTTCAGCCCCGAGCCGTCAACGATGGTAACGCCGCCGCTGCCAACAACCTCGATAACATTGTGTGGATCTATGAAGGCGGCAGTGTCTTCATCAACACCGATGCCGAACAAAAATGGATTGTAGGCCACCGCAGAAAGCAAACGCCCGATTCGGTTGCGCTCGGAAAAATGCTGATCAATGATCGCCGCATTAGTAAGCCCCAAACCGGGCGCAAGCGACGCACCGCCTTCGCGGGCACCGCTGTCACCGGGGCCGCCGGCCATCATATGTTCGGCCATAATGGACGCACCGGCCGAGGTTCCCGCCACATGCACACCGGCTGCGTTTCCGCGCCGAATAGCCTGAGCAACTGCGGTGCCGCCGAGAATGGTCGTCAACCTGAGTTGGTTGCCGCCGGTGATAAAAATACCGGTTGCCTGATCACATTCAGCGGCATAATCGGGGTTGTCACAGTCTTCCCGGCTAGTGACGGGAATATAGGAAACATGCCCGGCCCCGAGCCTTTTGAATAATTTCTTATACATGCGCCCGGTGTCATCCAGGCGCGAGGCGGTCGGAATCACAACGATACGCGCATCCGCGCCGCCGCAAATTTCGGTGAATCTCTTGAGAATTGTGGGTTTGGCTGCTTTATCCTCAGCTCCGCCGATGGGAACGAGGTAACCACGCTGTTGGCCCTGAGGTACAATAGCTGGGCACATTACTGTAGGTCCTGTTTTATCTTTTGGTGTGCATCGGTTTGAACGCACTCTTTATACATCCAAATAACCCAAGAAATGACGCTATGCTACGCTATTATGACGCAAGACTGCTTTTTTTAGTCTGAGGAGGGATGATTGTGGCGATTCCGCCACCACAAATCGTCGATAGCAAATTCAGATTATCAAGTTTGTATTGCTAAAGCTGCGGTACGCGATTAGCAATTTATACGAAAATCGGCCTGCAATCAGCTCGCCCAACACAATGTAGAGACCCTGCAACCATGACCAACCGCGGCCTGACAATTGTATTGTTTACTCTTTGCCTGTTGATTTGGCCTGCACTGGGACTATCTGTGCTGGGACTATCTGTGCTGGCCGCCGACGAGCTTGACCAAACAATCCATACCAAGACAGGGTCTGTTCCCCCAACTTTAGCGTCAATGGATTACTGCGCAGACCAATATATTCTGGCGCTTGCAGACAGAGGCCAGATAGTGGGCCTGTCGGCTGATGCCGCCAGCGTCTATTCGTTTTTCGGCGAGCTCGCCACTGGTATTCCCACGTTGCGCGGAGCCGCCGAAGAGATATTGGCGGTCAAACCCGACATAGTAGTGCGGCAATGGCAGGGAAATGCTGCCGTGGATGCCCTGTTCGAGCGCGCCGGCATCCACGCAGTTACAATTCCGTTTGCCAGCTCACCCGATGCTGCGTTGGATAGTTTGATTGCCTTTGGCGATCAAATCGGCCGCGGTGAGCAAGCCCGGGCATTCGTGGCCAAACGGTACGCGATGCGCGAAAAGTTAGAGGCCATGCCCGCATCGGGCCTGAAAGTCCTTTATGTAACACCCAGTGGATACACCGCAGGCAATGGCACCAGCGTCGACGCTATTATCAAATCTGCCGGGCTGAACACGACGGCGGGTGACTATGATTTGCGCGGCTGGCACCCGCTGCCAATGGAATCGATTGCCCGAAGAAAACCGGACGTGATTATCACCAGTTTTTTTGAACTGCCCCGGCCTGCATCCCGATGGTCGTTGGCGCAGAGCCCGCTAATCAATCAGTTGCTGGCCGACCTGCCGGTGATCGACTTGCCAGCAAGCCACCTGTCCTGCAACGGGTTGTTTGATATCGACGCCGCCAGCTATATCCGAACGGAAGCCCAGAAACTGGGGCTGGTGGCAAACTAACCCGATCCTTCTGAAGCTTAGCAAAGGCCTATATCAGGGTTCATTTGCGTGACAGGCCGCTCGGCGATACAGTGCATACGGGGATCACAAGGATCACATCGGGGGACATTATGGCACTGGCCGAAAAAACAACGGTGACGCACGAGAAGGTAATCGGCAAAAAGGACATTATCCTATTTTGCATATCCGCCGTTTTACTGTTGGACACAGTTGCCGCAGGTGCGGCCATCGGCGCATCGAGTATTTTTTGGTGGGTCTTCCTCGGCATCGTTTTCTTCATACCCTTTTCGCTAATTTCCGCCGAACTTGGCTGCGCATACCCTGACCAGGGCGGCATTTATGCCTGGGTTCGCCGTGCCTACGGCAGTCGCTGGGCCTCGCGCATCACCTGGTCTTATTGGGTTAATGTCGCCGTGTGGTGCCCGGCTATCTTCATATTATTTGCCGGTATTTTCAAACAACTATTCTGGCCCGACATGTCGCTCATAGAGCAGATCCTGCTCGGGGTTGGCCTAACCTGGTTAACGGTGCTGGTGAACGCGATCACCCTCGATATCGGCAAATGGGTGCCTAACCTTGGTGCGATAGTTAAACTGATAGTCTTCGTCGCAATCATCGCTGGTGCGGGCTCCTTTTATGCAGAAAACGGTGCGGTAAACGAGATTTCGCTGGCGACGCTTACGCCTAATTTCGGCGATGGCTTGCAGTATTTGCCAGTGATCATATACGGCATGGTCGGGTTCGAGCTCATTTGCGCCGGCGCCGACGAAATGAAAAATCCCAAAAAAGACGTGCCCTACGGCATTCTTATTTCAGGCGTGATCATCATTGCGCTGTATATTCTTTCCACCGTCGCCGTTCTGATCGCTATTCCGGTTACTGATATCAATCTGGTAGAAGGGTTGGTTGATACGCTGATGTTGTTTTTCGGCGGCAGCGAGCTTGGCAGGCTGTTTGTAACCGCACTGGCCATCGGCACGCTTTATACCTTTTTCTCCAACGGGGTTACTTGGGCGCTGGGCAGCAACCGTGCGGCAGCCGAAGCCGCAATTGAAGGCGAACTGCCCGCTTTCTTTGCCATTGAGAGCGAAAAACACGGCACTCCGGTGGGGGCTGCCGTAGCACTGGGCATCGCGAGCACCGTTATTCTGGTGCTGTACGGGTTACTGGCAGGCAGCAATGAAGATTTATTTTGGTCGCTGTTTGCCTTCAGCGGCGTTATTTTCCTGATCCCTTATGTGGCAATGATGTTTGCCTTTATGAAACTGCGACGCGATGAGCCCAACCGCGACCGACCTTTCCAAATCGGCGGCCCGAACTGGCTGCCAGCGGCACTGGCCAGCATCTGTGCCTTTATCCTGTGCGTGACCATTGTATTGTTTATCTACACGCCTGGCGGCGGCGTGCAGTGGCCGGTGCTGGGTGGCTCGATTGCATTGCTGGTCATCGGCGAGATTATTGTTCACATGAATAGCAAACCATCGCCCAGCAAACCTTAGAGTTCGAGAATTACAATCCTGCGGACAATAGCGATGCATTGCCGCCGGCAGCGGTGGTGTCTACGCATATATGGCGTTCCTGCTGGCACCAGCGGCCCATTTCCCGTGACGTTAAAAGCGGAACCAGTGCGCCGCGCCGGGCAGCAAGCGCACAGCGTGCCTGCTTTTGGTCAGTCCCGTCGCTCCAAAGGGCCACCGCAGCGAAGCCACCCAGTTTTGTCAGATCACCACGGTTAACAAACCCGGATACCCCGTCCTGCCCAGCTGCACCTGGTGCAGCAATCACTGCCGGACAGCCGTGGTCTCGCGCTATTTTTGCCTGCTCTTCAGCTGTTTCAGGCGTCGGGCCAAGGCACAGTACCAACCCGCGCGGATACAGCGATAGCTGGTTTTTCTCGCCGGTCGGTCCTGGCATATCTGCAGAGTATAAAGGAGAAGCAACCGAACCTTTCACTTGCAGCTCCTTATCAATCATTTGCTGAATTGCATCCAGTGTAAGCGGCTCGCCAGCAACCACCGGCTCGGCTTCAACAGTTTCTTTGCAAAACCGCGCCAGATAATGCGGGCCACCAGCTTTGGGGCCGGTGCCCGACAGGCCCTCGCCGCCGAAGGGTTGTGAGCCGACAACAGCACCAATTTGATTGCGGTTTACATAAAAATTACCCACCCGAATACGCCCGGCAATATGATCGACCCGATCATTAATGCGGGTGTGCAATCCAAACGTCAGCCCGTAGCCGGTGCCATTGACCGCATCGACAACGGCGTCAATCTCATGCGCCTCGAATGTTGCCACATGCAGAACCGGCCCGAATATTTCGCGCCCCAATTGCTCAATTCCATCAATTGCAATCACCGTCGGCGACGCAAAATGTCCCTCCGCCGGGCACGTCAACTGTTTCAAAACACGCCCCTGGTCAGCAGCCTGCTCGCAATATTCTGTAATCGCTGTTTTTGCCGTCTGATCAATCACCGGACCAACATCAGTGTCAAAACCCCATGGGTCAGCGATAAGAAGCTCGTCCATTGCGCCGTACAGCATTTCAAGCACATGGTCGGCGATGTCCTTCTGGACATACAGTACCCTGAGTGCCGAACAGCGCTGGCCTGCAGACTGAAAAGCCGAAGCCACGATATCGCGCACCGCCTGCTCGGCCAGAGCGGTCGAGTCGACAATCATCGCATTGATACCGCCGGTTTCCGCAATGAGCGGTGCGTTCGGCGAAAGATGCTCGGCCATCGCCCGATTAATGACCTGTGCCGTGGCAGTAGAGCCAGTAAAGCACACACCGTCCACACGGTTGTCGCTGGTCAATGCGCCGCCAACAATTGATCCGGTTCCCGGCACCAGCTGCAACGCTGCTTCCGGCACTCCTGCGGCGTGCAACAGTCGCACTGCCAACGCCGCGATAAGCGGTGTGGTCTCGGCAGGTTTAGCCAAGACCGCATTGCCTGCCGCCAGCGCAGCCGCAACCTGCCCGGTGAAGATCGCGAGCGGGAAATTCCACGGCGAAATACAAGCAAACACGCCGCAAGGGCTACGGTCTGCGTGGACTGCAGCCTCAACCGCATAATAGCGCAAAAAATCAACCGCTTCGCGCAGTTCCGCCACTGCATCAACCGGTGTCTTTGCAGCTTCGCGGGTCAAAAGGGCAAATATCTCGCCGCACTTGTCTTCAAACAGGTCTGCCGCTGCCATCAGGATACCTGCCCGCTGTGAAACCGCTGCGTCCCACGGCCTCGCGGCAGCGATTGCGGCCTCCACACCGGAGGCATCCATTTCCACGCAAACTCCGACGATGTCAGCCGGGTTTGCCGGGTTGATAATCTCGACGTCGGTGCCGCCAACCCCATTAGAAACCGCAGCTTCAGCGCGCCACTGGTACAATTTGAACGCAGCCCGAGCGTCGTTAAATGCCGCGATATCGCTAGGATTACTCAAGTCCCAACCTTTTGAATTGCGCCTCGCAGCGCCGTACAAGGCTGGCGGCGCAGCAATGGTACCGTCCGCGCCGGGCGATTTGCTCAGGAATGCATCGAAAGGGTCAGCGGCCACCTCCTGCGCAGGAACGCTCTCATCGATTATTTGGTTAACAAACGAGGAATTGGCGCCGTTTTCCAACAAACGACGCACCAAATAGGCAAGCAGGTCTTTGTGCGCACCCACTGGCGCGTATATTCGGCAATGACAGTTTTCGCGCTGCATCACAGTGTTCAACAGGGCCTCACCCATACCGTGGAGCCGCTGAAATTCAAACGGTTTGTCCTCGCCCGCCAGCTCCAATATCGTCGCAACTGTATGAGCGTTATGGGTGGCAAACTGCGGGTATATCCGGTCAGTCTTGGCGAAAAGTTTGTTAGCGCAACAAATATAAGACACATCCGTGGCCGCCTTGCGGATAAACACCGGAAAATCATCCACGCCGTCTATTTGGGCGCGCTTGATTTCACTGTCCCAGTAAGCGCCTTTCACCAAGCGAACCATAATTTTACGGTCCAGCTCGGTCGCCAGCGCATAAAGCCAATCGATAACCGCTCCAGCGCGTTTGCCGTATGCCTGCACCACCACACCGAAACCGTCCCAGCCTGCTAGTTCGCCGTCGCGCAATACGGCCTCGATCACGTCAAGTGATAGATCAAGCCTGTCGGCTTCCTCGGCGTCAATATTCAAGCCCATGCCTGCAGTTTTGGCCGCCATCGCCAGCTTGGTTACCCGTGGCACCAGTTCGGCCATCACGCGGCTGCGTTGACCTTCTTCGTATCGTGGATGCAGCGCAGATAATTTGATCGAAATACCTGGATTGTCTCTAATATCGCTGTGTGTGAACTTGCCGTTCTGCGCGATTTTCTGGGCCAAAAATTCAATCGACTGCATGTAGGCCGAATAATAGGCAGCGGCATCTTTCGCCGTCATAGCCGCCTCGCCGAGCATGTCATAGGAAAAACTGAACCCCTGCTTCTCTTGCGCCGCGCCTTGCTTAACTGCTTCTTCAATGGTGCGACCAAGCACAAATTGCTTGCCGAGCAACCTCATTGTCCGGCCAATTGCTGCGCGAATAACTGGTTCGCCCAGGCGCTTGGCGGCGCCTTTTACCACTGCCAAAACACCGGCAGGCGGTGATGGGTCCAGCACCTTGCCCACCAGCATGAGTGCAAGAGTAGACGCATTAACCAACGAACTGTCAGAATCACCCACATGGTCCTGCCAGCGGGAGGGCACAATTTTGTCCTCAATTAAGGCATCGATGGTCTCGGTGTCTGGCACCCGCAGCAGCGCTTCGGCCAAACACATCAGTGCGACACCCTCGTTGGTGGACAGGCCGTATTCCGCGAGAAAAACTTCCATCAGGCCCAGATCTTTCTCAGACCGCAAGGTTTCGACAAACCCAATGGCTTTTGATGTGGCTTTAACTCGCAAATTTCCGTCAGGCGCTGATGATTTCATCAAGTCGCCTAGAATTTTAGTCTCCGGCATTCGGGTTTGTGCGCGAATTCTGGCTCTGGCTTTTTTCAACGACATTCAAAAGACCCTTCGATGGCATCTGGTGAAACATGAGTGTTGCGAGAGCTTAATCAATATTCAAAAGGTGTATTTCCTTTATATTTAATTTTAAAGGTCATATAAGCTTATTATCTTTATATATTAAGGCTATAAGATAATGAATAACAAAATTAACAGTCTATTAGACCGTATTGACCATAAGATGTTGAATTTGCTGGAAATTGATGGCCGCATGCCGGTCACGGAACTTGCCGCCCAAGTTGGCCTGTCCAAAAGCCCGTGTCAGGTTCGCCTGAAGCGCCTGCAAAAAGACGGATACATCAGGGGCTTCCGCGCCGTGCTCGACGATAGTAAACTGGAGCGTGAACATGTCGCTTTTACCGAAGTGAAACTACAGAACACCACGGAAAAAGCATTGGCCGCCTTTAACGCTGCGGTAATGAAAATCCCGGAAATTGAGCAGTGCCACATGATCGCGGGATCTTTCGACTATCTTTTGAAGGTGCGCTCCAAAGACATTACCGCTTACCGACTGGTGTTGGGCGAAAAAGTCTCGAATTTGCCCCACATCGCCCATACATCCAGCTTTGTCTCCATGCAGGCAGTCAAGGAAGTGGGCCGGCAAGCGGCTGGCTAGGCCGTTGCACCTTCATGCAAAAGCTAGCTCTTGTCTCTGGGCGCGATAACCCGTTTAATAAACCTAACGGGTTTATCATAGGGGACCATCCATGAAGTCAGCCATATTCGCCAGCTTACTCATTGCTTTGATCGGCAGTTCAATGCAAGTGGTCACCGCCGAGGAAACAACCGTCTATCCAGCCGTATTGTCGATGCAGGAACGCGCGCAATTGGAAGACGCATGGCTTGAAAAGCGCCTCGATACAATCGTGCCCGCCGTTATGCGCGAACGCGGTGTCGATATGTGGATCCTGATCGCCCGTGAATATAATGAAGACCCGGTAGTCAAAACCATGTTGCCTGCCACTTGGTTGTCAGCGCGGCGTAGAACCGTCCTTGTGTTTTTCGATAACGGCGACACGGTTGAGCGATTTGCGGTCAGCCGTTATGCGGTTGGCACCTTCTTTAAGGCAGCTTGGAATCCTGAACAGCAACCCGATCAATGGGCCCGGCTGGCAGACTTGATTGCCGCAAGAAGCCCAAATAAAATTGCCCTGAATGTTTCAGACACTTTTGCGCTTGCAGACGGCCTGACCCACAGTCAGCACAAAGACTTAATCAAGGCACTTGGCCCGGAACTGCAGCAAAAAATTGTCCTGGACCCGGCGCTGGCTATTGGTTGGCTGGAGCGCCGCATCCCCGAAGAGATGGAAAGATACCCGCATATTGTCGGACTGGCCCACGCGATCATTCATGAAGGCTTCTCATCGAAAGTGATCAAACCGGGCCTGACCACAACCGCCGATGTTATGTGGTGGTTCCGCGATAAAATCAGACAGCAGCGGGTGACAGCATGGTTCCACCCCACTGTGTCGATACAGCGTCAAACCCTGGACGACAAAGGCCAGAAAATGACCGAGCTGTTTGACCCCAACAAAGATAGTGTCATCCGCCGCGGCGACCTTCTTCACGTGGATTTTGGCATCACCTATATGGGGCTCAATACCGACACACAGCATCATGGTTATGTGCTGAAAGCCAGTGAAAGCGATGCCCCCGCTGGCATAAAAAGCGCGCTAAAAGTCGGCAACCGACTGCAGGATATATTGACCAGCAATTATAAGGCTGGCGTCGGCGGAAACGTGGTGCTGGCAGCAAGCCGCAAGCAAGCTATCAGTGAAGGTATTGAACCCAGCATCTATACCCATCCGATTGGTTATCACGGCCACGGCGCGGGCGCGACCATTGGCCTATGGGACCAGCAAGGCGGTGTGAAAGACCGCGGCGAGTACCCAGTGGTTGCAAACACGGCTTGGTCAATCGAGTTGAACGCCACTGTGCCTATTCCTGAGTGGGGCGGCCAGAAAGTGCGCATCATGCTCGAGGAAGATGCCTTTTTCGATGGTAACTCGGTCCGCTACATCGATGGCCGTCAAACCGAGCTTCACATCATCGGAGAGTAATTCAGCGGTTCATTTGATTGTATAGTAAATTGCCGCATGTCTGTCATCATTGAAGTTTACACCTCTGTATACCGAAGGGCTAATTGAAGGGTACAAGCTATGAAAATAGTGTCATCAAAAACAATTTTTTCCAAATTCATCGCTGTCAGCGCTGCACTTCTAATTGCGAGTTGCGGCGATACCGATACGACCCAGCAAGAACCCCCGGTTCGCGGGCTTAAGGTTTTTGAGGTGACACAATCTGCGTCGATGGAAGCAAGGCGGTATCCCAGCATCATCCAGTCGGCTAACGAGAGTAAACTATCCTTCGAAATATCCGGCCAGTTGGCGGAAGTTGCTCTGGAGGAAGGCCAGCGCGTGAGCGCCGGGCAGCTATTGATGCAATTAGACCCGACCTCGCTGCAACTGGAACTGCAGGATGCTCAGTCGGCAGAGGACCAGGCGGACGTTGCCTTGCGTAACGCCCAGGCAGATTTTGACCGCAAGTCGCAATTGATTGAAAACGGCAATGTTACACGCGCTAGTTTTGACGACTCGCAGACCAACCTTCGCACCGCGGAGTCGCAAAAAGAGCAAGCCTCCCAGCGCTATGCGATCGCGCAGGAACGCTTGAGCAAATCCGAGCTCCGCGCGCCCTTTGACGGCGTTATCGCTGATGTGGAGGGCAAGTCTTTCACCAATGTCAGCGCCGGTAGCAGCATTGTAACCCTTTATAGTCAAAGCGCTTTTGAAGTTCGTTTCAACGTACCGGCAACGGTCATCAACCTGCTCAAGGTGAGCGATGACGCTAACATCATCATTACCGACTTACCCGGCGTTACCCTCAAAGGGAAAATACGAGAAATCAGCGCGCGCGCCACTCAGGTGTCGGCGTTCCCCGTGATTGTTGCCCTTAATGAAGGCAACGAAGGGCTGAAAGCAGGCATGGCCGCCGAAGCCATTATCCGCTTCGCTTTACCGGGCAGTGTCAATGGATTTCTAGTGCCAATTTCCAGCTTCGATTTTGAAGGATCCGGGACTTTTCAACGACAGGGCGTGTCCGAACGTACAGCGGAAGGCAATCCGTCGCAGGTTTATTTGTTTGACGAAGCAACATCCACGGTTAGATCCAAACCGGTCAGCATTGTCGGAGTGCGCGGCAACATGCTGATCGTGGCCAGAGGACTCGCTGAAGGCGACCTTGTTGCTGCGGCGGGCGTATCCTATCTGCACGACGGCCAAAAAGTACGCCGCCTCCCTAGCAGCCAATAGAAAGGCAAGGCCGTGTCATTTCTTACCTCTCTGGGGCTGACAAAAGCCCGCTTCTGCATTCTTTTGATGTTCAGTCTGGTTGTCTCTGGCTTGCTTGCCTACCAGGACTTTCCCAAGCGTGAAGACCCTGAAATTACCATCCGCAGCGCCGACGTAACGGTGCGGTTCCCCGGCCTTGCACCCGAAAAAATGGAGCAATTGATCACCGAGCAGGTGGAGCGAAAAATTCGCTCGATTAAGGAAGTGAAAGATATTGAAACACTGCTGGTAACCGGCCGGATGAAAGCGTCGGTTATCCTCAAGGACAGCGTCACCGACTTGACCCCGGTTTGGCAGGACCTGCGCGACAAAATGGAAGAAATATCCAGAGAGCTGCCCGAGGGCTCAAAGGGACCTTTTGTCGACACCGATGTGGGTGATGTGACCATTGCTTCTATCGCCATGACCGCCGAGGGTTTTTCCTACCGGGAAATGGAAAACGCCGCCAAAGAATTGCAGCGTCAAATTTACTTGCTCGAGGGTGTCGGTAAAGTAGAATTGTTCGGCGTTCAGGAAGAACGTATCTGGCTTGAAGTTGACGCTGAGCGTGCAGCCGCGGTTGGCAAACACCTTCAAAAACTGATCGATGACCTGCAGGCCCAGAATGTTATTTTGCCCGCTGGTGATTTGAACGCCGAAGGCACCTCGATGCTGCTTGAGGCCAGCGGCGATTTCAAGAGCGTGGCCGACGTGGAACGCATGTTGACCCGCATTGAGGGAACCGATGAATATGCCCGGCTTCTGGACATGGTTTCGGTCAGGCGCGGGTACGCGTCACCACCTGATAAACCAGCCTATTATAATGGTCGGCCAGCGCTGGTTGTCGGCGTGCAAATGCAATCCGGTTTTGATATTCAAGATGTTGGCGCGGCGCTGCGCGAGGCAGTTGATACTTACGAGCAATCGCTGCCCATTGGATTTGATCTGGGGTTCGCTACTTTCCAGCCCGACGCGGTGTCGGAAGCTGTTTCCAACGCGCTCTCGAACGTTGGTCAAACTTTCATCGTTGTCGTGTTAGTTGTTTTGGCATTTCTGGGCTGGCGCTCGGGCTTTGTCATTTCATCCATAGTGCCATTTGCCGTAATGTTCGCGCTGTTGGGCATGGGCATTCTGGACATCGCGCTTGAGCAGGTTTCAATCGCTGCTGTTATCATCTCGCTTGGCCTTCTGGTCGACAACGGCGTTGTTATGGTCGAAGACATACTGCGGCAAGTGGACGAAGGCACCCCGCGCCATGATGCGGCGCTGAATTCTGGTAAACAATTTGCCATGCCGTTGCTGGTATCATCGCTGACAACCATTTTTGCCTTCACACCCTTCTTTATTCTCGACGGCAACGAAGGCGAATATTCGTTCTCGCTGGGTGCTGTGGTGGCTTTAACGCTCACTGGCTCATGGCTATCATCAATGTATTTTATGCCGCTGATTGCATCAAAGTTCCTGAGGAAACGAGCGTCAGCGGAGGCAATTGCGACAAAAGAAACACCCAAATTTGTTGACCAGTACCAACGTATTCTATCGCCTGCGCTTAACTGGTCCTGGCTTGTTGTGGCCGGTTGCTACGGCCTTGTCATTGGATCGATGTTTGTATTTTCGTCAGTGCCATCTGAGCAGTTTCCCGAAAGCGAACGCACCGAAGTGTTGATCTATATGGACATGCCCAAAAGCACCCATATCGAACAAACGGTTTCTTCTGCGCTAAACGTGGGGGCCTGGATTAACGACGCTGTGGCCAACCCGGATGTGCACGACCAGATGCTATATGTTGGATTTGGTGGGCCACGGTTTTACCTGTCGCTGACACCGGCCGACAGAAACGCTTCCAGCGCTTTTTTCCTGGTGAATGCCACCACACCCGAAGCCGCGACCGAGTTCACCAAACGCGCAAAACGCTACCTGATTGAAAATCATCCTGAAGCACGGTTCAAAGTCAAGCGGCTGGCAATGGGCGCTAGCGAGTCCGGTTTGGTTAAAATAGAAATCACCGGCCCCGAATTGGAGCGCTTGCTAGTGCTCGGTCGCCAAACTGAAGTATTTTTCCGCGACACGCCGGGCCTCGTCCAGAATGAAAACGACTGGGGCGAAAAAATCGTTAAATTCACCATCGATATTGACCAGGACAAAGCACGAAGACTGGGCATTACTTCGCAGAATATGTCCCAACTTTTAAGCTCTTATTTCAACGGCTATAAAATCTCCGATTACCGGGAAGACGACCAGTCAATTCCGATCATGCTGCGTGCGGCAAAGAAGGACCGGGACAGTATTGAGGACCTGCTTAATATAACCCTGTCCAGCGCCGGGGAAGCAGTGTCACTGGAGCAAACTTCTGACCTGATCCCCGAGCTTGAATATTCCCAAATTCGGCGCAAAAACCAGGTACGCACCATCACCGTTACGGCCAAAAGCGAAAACCTGACTGCGGGCGAACTCTATGACAGCGTTGCCGGTGATATCGCGTCGCTTGATTTGTCCGGCGGATACAAAATTGAGGTGGGCGGCGAACTGAAAGACGCGAGCGAAATCAACAGTAAAATCGCGGCAGGGTTGCCGTATGCACTGATGTTGATGCTGCTGACGGTCGTATTCCAGTTCAACTCACTCAGGCGCGGTGCGATCGTTTTCATGACTGTACCACTGGTGCTGATAGGCATTCCTTTTGGGCTATTGCTCACCGGGCTGCCCATGTCGTTCTTTGGTAACCTGGGCGTCATCAGCCTTGCGGGCATTGTGATCAACAATGCAATTGTGTTGATCGACCAAATCGATATTGAAGCCAGAACCCAGGACACCGAAACCGCGATCAAAGCCGCGGCAGGCAAGCGACTGCGGCCGATCTTGTTAACGTCAATCACTACGGTGTTGGGGCTGGTGCCCCTTTATCTGTTTGGCGGGGTTCTGTGGGCACCGTTGGCTGTAGTGATGATTTTTGGTCTGTCCATAGCCTCGGTGCTGACACTGCTATTTGTGCCGGCGCTTTACCTGTTATTTTTCGGCAGGTCAGCCCTTGAAGTGCAAGCTGCGGCAAACTAAAACCCGGCCTTGGCCTCAAGAGCCGCGCGCTCATCGTCGCTGATGGTAAACGGTTTGCGGATCGGCTTCATGGTATCTGCATCAAAAAACGGCTTGTAGGAACGGCCACCTTTAAGGCGCCACCACGCCAGCTTGCCTGCAAACCGAATTAGCATCAGGAAATTTTTAACGCGCCCACCGAACGGCAACGGCTGCGGCGGGTTCACATGGCCGCGAACAGGCCCCACAATCTTTACCACCTCATCCGCGCTGCCATTATGGCCTATGC